>NZ_JBBJZY010000013.1:0-66116 GCF_038148955.1 Streptococcus pseudopneumoniae | reverse complement strand
GGATTTTTGATCGAACTGATTCATGATTTGGACACGCACACGACTCATAGCACGGCTTAAATGTTGTACAATATGGAAACGATCTAGAACGACTTTAGCACATGGAAAAAGCTGTTTAGCTAAGGCATAGTAGGGACTAAACATATCCATAGTAATGATTTTCACTCGACATCGGACGGCTCTATCATATTTAAGAAAGTGATTTCGAATAATAGCTTGTGTTCTTCCCTCAAGAACAGTGATGATATTGAGATTGTCAAAATCTTGCGCAATGAAACTCATCTTTCCCTTGGTAAAGGAGTACTCATCCCAAGACATAGTCTTTGGAAGCCGAGAAAAATCATGCTTAAAGTGAAAGTCATTGAGCTTGCGAATAACAGTTGAAGTTGAAATGCCAAGCTGATGAGCAATATCGGTCATAGAAGTTTTTTCAATCAGCTTCTGAGCAATTTTTTGGTTGATGATACGAGGGATTTGATGATTTTTCTTTACTAGAGGAGTCTCAGCAACCATCATTTTTGAGCACTGATAGCAGTTAAAACGGCGTTTTCTAAGGAGAATTCTAGTAGGCATACCAGTTGTTTCGAGGTAAGGGAGCTTAGATGGTTTTTGAAAGTCATATTTTTTCATTAGACTTCCACAATCAGGACAAGAAGGGGCCTCATAATCCAGTCTAGCGATGATTTCTTTGTGGGTATCCCTATTTATGATGTCTATAATCTGGATATTAGGGTCTTTAATATCGAGTAGTTTTGTGATAAAATGTAATTGTTCCATATGATTCTTTCTAATGATGGTTTTGTCGCTTTTCATTATAGATCTTATGGGACTTTTTTTCTACAACAAAATAGGCTCCATAATATCTATAGGGGATTTACCCACTACAAATATTATAGAGCCCCTTTTTTCTATGCAGTCGATCCCTATAGGGAGAGCTTCCTATTTTCAAGGTAAAAACAAAAAGCCCTATAATAAGGGCCAATTGTATTTAGGAGACTAAACTTCAAATTCATAGAGTGCTGTGGAGAGATAACGTTCACCGTTATCTGGTGCTAGAGCAAGGACTTTCTTACCTGTACCTAATTTTTTGGCAACCTCGATGGCTCCGTAGATAGCTGCAGCTGAAGAAATCCCTACAAGGAAACCTTCTTTTCCACCAATTTCACGGCCGAGTGCTAGAGCATCGTCTGACGTTACACGAGCGATACCATCATAAGCCTTTGTATCCAGTGTATCAGGAATAAATCCAGCTGAGATACCTTGAATTTTGTGTGGTCCTGGTTTTTCACCAGATAGAATAGCAGATTCATCAGCTTCCACTGCATAAACTTGAATGTTTGAATTTGCTGCTTTGAGTGCATGAGAAACACCAGAAATTGTACCACCAGTACCAACTCCAGCAACAAAGGCATCTAATCCATCTTTACCGAAAGCAGCTAGTATCTCAGCTCCTGTTGTTCTTTCGTGTACTTCTGGATTTGCTGGATTGTCAAATTGAAGAGGAAGGAAACCATCGCGTTCAGCAGCGATTTCTTGGGCTTTGGCAATAGCACCTTTCATTCCTTCGCTACCAGGGGTGAGGACGAGTTCAGCACCATAGGCTTGGATAATCTTACGTCGTTCCACACTCATAGTTTCAGGCATAACGATAACAACTTTATACCCTTTAGCAGCCCCTACCCATGAAAGTCCAATACCAGTGTTTCCACTTGTTGCTTCAACAATAGTAGAACCAGGTTTCAGAATACCGTCTTGTTCAGCTTTTTCAATCATGCTAAGAGCAATACGGTCTTTTACAGAAGAACCAGGGTTAAATGCTTCAAGTTTTACATAGACATCTGCAGCACCTTCTGGCACAATGTTGTTGAGTTTAACAATCGGAGTTTGACCGATTAGTTCAGTAATGTTGTTATAAATAGACATATGAATACCTCTTTGTATAAGATATTTCTAGTATAACGCTAACTATACCATTTGTAAAATATAGAAATCCTATCGGAGCGATAGGATTTTTTTATATCATAGGTCTAAGCCATTAATTTTTAAGCGATTGTGATAGGCTAATTCTAGTAAATAGGTGTAAAGGAGAACACTATCCGTTTTCTTTTTGAATTGCTTCATTTTCTAGTAGGTCTTGGCAAGCATCTTTTTATGTTACTAATTAAAGTAGCGGTGAAAATATCAACGAAACGCTGTATTATCCATTGTTTACAATAAGTTTACAGGAACTTCAACTTCTCGTAAACCTTGGTCAGTTAAAGTGATTTTTCCATTAAAAAACTCTATAAGTGCAGCTTTAATAGTTTCTTTTTCTTCTTTATCAACATAAATCATCGTATCGACTTGATCTGTAAAGTTTGTATCCAGCTCCATGAGATCATGTTCTTTAAGAAAGTTACTATACTCTTGGTATTGAGCATAAGACATTTGAATAGCAATGCCAGCCTGTTCTTTTATTTCAATAATACCAATTTCTTTAACAGCTAAGGCGACACTGCCGGCGTAAGCACGAATTAGTCCTCCAGCGCCTAGTTTAATACCACCAAAGTAGCGTGTCACGACCACACAGACATTAGTGAGATTGTGATTTTCTAGTACCCCAAGCATGGGAACGCCAGCAGTACCACTAGGCTCACCATCATCACTTGTACGTTTGATTTCACTACGTTCCCCAATGATAAAGGCCGAGCAGTTATGCGTCGCTTTGTAGTGTTCTTTTTTGATGGTGGTAATGAAGTCACGAGCCTCTTCTTCGCTATAAACACGCTTGGCATGACAGATAAAGCGTGATTTTTTGATTTCTTCTTGGACTTGACCATCCTCTTTAATTGTTCTAAATTCCATGATTTAATTGTACTAAAAAATCATCTAAAGTGCTAGTTTTTACGAATAAAGAAGTATGAAAGTAAATTTAGATTATCTCGGTCGTTTATTTACTGAGAATGAATTAACAGAAGAGGAGCGTCAGTTGGCGGAGAAACTTCCAGCAATGAGAAAGGATAAGGGGAAACTTGTCTGTCAACGTTGTAATAGTGCTATTCTGGAGGAATGGTATTTACCCATTGGTGCTTACTATTGTCGGGAATGCTTGCTGATGAAGAGAGTTAGGAGTGATCAAGCTTTATACTATTTTCCGCAGGAGGATTTTCCGAAGCAAGATGTTCTTAAATGGCGTGGTCAATTAACTCCTTTTCAAGAGAAGGTGTCAGAGGGACTGATTCAAGCAGTAGAGAAGCAAGAGCCAACTTTAGTTCATGCGGTAACAGGAGCAGGAAAGACAGAAATGATTTATCAAGTTGTGGCTAAAGTAATCAATGCGGGTGGTGCAGTGTGTTTGGCCAGTCCTCGCATAGATGTTTGTTTGGAGCTGTACAAACGCTTGCAAAATGATTTTTCTTGCGAGATAGCCCTCCTACATGGAGAATCAAAGCCGTATTTTCGAACACCACTAGTTGTTGCGACGACCCATCAGTTATTGAAATTTTATCAAGCTTTTGATTTGCTGATAGTGGATGAAGTAGATGCTTTTCCTTATGTTGACAATCCCACGCTTTACCATGCTGTCAAGAATAGTGTAAAGGAGAATGGGCTGAGAATCTTTTTAACAGCGACTTCGACCGATGAGTTAGATAAAAAGGTCCGTTTAGGAGAACTAAAAAGACTGAGTTTACCGAGACGGTTTCATGGAAATCCGTTGATTATTCCAAAACCAATTTGGTTATCGGATTTTAATCGCTACTTAGATAAGAAGTGTTTGTCGCCAAAGTTAAAGTCCTATATTGAGAAGCAGAGAAAGACAGCTTATCCGTTACTTATTTTTGCATCAGAAATTAAAAAAGGGGAGCAACTAAAAGAAATCTTACAGGAGCAATTTCCAAATGAGAAAATTGGTTTTGTATCTTCTGTAACAGAGGATAGATTAGAGCAGGTACAAGCATTTCGAGATGGAGAACTGACAATACTTATCAGTACGACGATCTTGGAGCGTGGAGTTACCTTCCCTTGTGTGGATGTTTTCGTAGTAGAGGCTAATCATCGTCTGTTTACCAAGTCTAGTTTGATTCAGATTGGTGGACGAGTTGGACGAAGCATGGATAGACCGACAGGAGATTTGCTTTTCTTCCATGATGGGTTAAATGATTCAATCAAGAAGGCGATTAAGGAAATTCAGATGATGAATAAGGAGGCTGGTCTATGAAGTGCTTGTTATGTGGGCAGACTATGAAGACTGTTTTAACTTTTAGTAGTCTCTTACTTCTGAGGAATGATGATTCTTGTCTTTGTTCAGACTGTGATTTTACTTTTGAAAGAATTGGGGAAGAGAATTGTCCAAATTGTATGAAAACAGGTTTGTCAACAAAATGTCAAGATTGTCAACTTTGGTGTAAAGAAGGAGTTGAAGTCAGTCATAGAGCGATTTTTACTTACAATCAAGCTATGAAGGATTTTTTCAGTCGGTATAAGTTTGATGGAGACTTCCTGTTAAGAAAAGTTTTCGCTTCATTTTTAAGTGCGGAGTTAAAAAAGTACAAAGAGTATAGATTTGTCGTAATTCCCCTAAGCCCTGAAAGATTGCTTGACAGAGGATTTAATCAGGTTGAGGGCTTGGTAGAGGCAGCAGGTTTTTCGTATCTGGATTTACTAGGGAAAAGAGAAGAGAGAGCAAGTTCTTCTAAAAATCGTTCAGAGCGCTTGGGGACAGAACTTCCTTTCTTTATTAAAAGTGGAGTCACTATTCCTAAAAAAATCCTACTTATAGATGATATCTATACTACAGGAGCAACTATAAATCGTGTTAAGAGACTGTTGGAAGAAGCTGGTGCTAAGGATGTAAAAACATTTTCCCTTGTAAGATGAGGAAAAAATTTGCAAAAATAGAATGAAAGCGTTATAATAAAATCATAAAAACAAAAATGTTTAGAAAGAAGGTACTCATATGATTAAATATAGTATCCGTGGTGAAAACCTAGAAGTAACAGAAGCAATTCGTGATTATGTAGTTTCTAAACTCGAAAAGATCGAAAAGTACTTCCAGCCAGAACAAGAGTTGGATGCCCGAATTAACTTGAAGGTGTATCGTGAAAAAACGGCTAAAGTGGAAGTAACGATTCCGCTTGGATCTATTACTCTCCGCGCAGAAGATGTGTCTCAAGATATGTATGGTTCAATTGACCTTGTAACTGATAAAATTGAACGTCAGATTCGTAAAAATAAAACAAAAATAGAGCGTAAAAATAAAAATAAGGTAGCAACTAGTCAATTATTTACAGATGCTTTGGTGGAAGATTCAAATGTTGTCCAGTCTAAAGTTGTTCGTTCAAAACAAATTGATTTAAAACCAATGGATTTGGAAGAAGCTATTCTACAAATGGATTTATTGGGGCATGATTTCTTTATCTATGTGGATGTTGAAGATCAAACAACCAATGTGATTTATCGTCGTGAGGATGGCGAAATTGGTTTGTTAGAGGTTAAAGAATCTTAATTTCAATATGTGTAAAGGTAGGTTTACTGAATTGTAAACCTCCTTTTTCTTATAATTGATAGAATTACTGATTACACTTTTAAAAAGTCGCTTTTTGAGGGGTATTATGGTATAATGGGTGCCAAGAGGTTTGGAATGAAAAAATTTTATGTAAGTCCAATTTTTCCTATTCTAGTAGGATTGATTGCGTTTGGAGTCTTATCCACTTTCATTATTTTTGTTAATAATAATCTGTTGACGGTTTTCATTTTGTTTCTTTTTGTAGGAGGCTATGTTTTTTTATTTAAGAAACTGAGAGTGCATTATACAAGGAGTGATGTAGAACAGATACAGTATGTAAACCACCAAGCGGAAGAAAGTTTGACATCTCTATTGGAACAGATGCCTGTAGGTGTTATGAAATTGAATTTATCTTCTGGAGAGGTTGAGTGGTTTAATCCCTATGCTGAATTGATTTTGACCAAGGAAGATGGAGATTTTGACTTGGAAGCTGTTCAAACGATTATCAAGGCTTCAGTAGGAAATCCGTCTACTTATGCCAAACTGGGTGAGAAGCGTTATGCTGTTCATATGGATGCTTCTTCTGGTGTTTTGTATTTTGTAGATGTATCCAGGGAGCAAGCCATAACAGATGAATTGGTAACGAGTCGACCAGTGATTGGGATTGTGTCTGTGGATAATTATGATGATTTGGAGGATGCAACTTCTGAGTCAGATATTAGTCAAATCAATAGTTTTGTAGCTAATTTTATATCAGAGTTTTCAGAAAAATACATGATGTTCTCTCGTCGAGTGAGTATGGACCGCTTTTATCTATTTACGGACTACACGGTGCTTGAGGGCTTGATGAATGATAAATTTTCTGTGATTGATGCATTCAGAGAAGAGTCGAAACAGAGACAGTTGCCTTTGACCTTAAGTATGGGATTTTCTTATGGTGATGGAAATCACGATGAAATCGGGAAAGTTGCTTTGCTCAACTTGAACTTGGCTGAAGTGCGTGGTGGCGACCAGGTGGTTGTCAAGGAGAATGATGAAACGAAAAATCCAGTCTACTTTGGCGGTGGGTCGGCTGCGTCCATCAAGCGCACTCGTACCCGTACTCGATCAATGATGACAGCCATATCTGATAAGATTCGTAGTGTGGATCAAGTGTTTGTAGTTGGACATAGAAATTTAGATATGGATGCCTTGGGCTCTGCTGTAGGTATGCAGTTGTTTGCCAGCAATGTGATTGAAAATAGCTATGCTCTTTATGATGAAAATCAAATGTCTCCAGATATTGAACGAGCTGTTTCATTTTTAGAAAAAGAAGGAGTTACGAAGTTGTTGTCTGTTAAGGATGCAATGGGGATGGTGACCAATCGTTCTTTGTTGATTCTTGTAGACCATTCAAAGACAGCCTTAACATTATCAAAAGAATTTTATGATTTATTTACCCAAACCATCGTCATTGACCACCATAGAAGGGATCAGGATTTCCCAGACAATGCAGTTATTACTTATATCGAAAGTGGTGCAAGCAGTGCCAGCGAGTTGGTAACAGAATTGATTCAGTTCCAGAATTCTAAGAAAAATCGTTTGAGTCGTATGCAAGCAAGTGTCTTGATGGCTGGTATTATGTTGGATACTAAAAATTTCACCTCGCGAGTTACCAGTCGGACATTTGATGTTGCTAGCTATCTCAGAACGCGCGGAAGCGATAGTATTGCTATCCAGGAAATCGCTGCGACAGATTTTGAAGAATATCGTGAGGTCAATGAACTGATTTTACAGGGGCGTAAATTAGGTTCAGATGTACTAATAGCAGAGGCTAAGGACACGAAATGCTATGATACAGTTGTTATTAGTAAGGCAGCAGATGCCATGTTAGCTATGTCAGGTATTGAAGCGAGTTTTGTTCTTGCGAAAAATACACAAGGCTTTATATCCATCTCAGCTCGGAGTCGCAGTAAACTGAATGTGCAACGGATTATGGAAGAGTTAGGCGGTGGAGGTCACTTTAATTTGGCAGCAGCTCAAATTAAGGATTTAACCTTGTCAGAAGCAGGTGAAAAACTGACAGAAATTGTATTAAATGAAATAAAGGAAAAGGAGAAAGAAGAATGAAAGTAATCTTTTTAGCAGATGTTAAAGGAAAAGGTAAAAAAGGCGAAATTAAGGAAGTACCAACAGGGTATGCGCAAAACTTTCTTATCAAAAAGAATCTAGCCAAAGAAGCAACTGCTCAAGCTGTAGGTGAGCTTCGTGGTAAACAAAAATCTGAAGAAAAAGCTCACGCTGAGATGATTGCAGAAGCGAAAGCAATTAAAGCCCAACTTGAAGCAGAAGAAACTGTTGTAGAATTTGTTGAAAAAGTTGGTCCAGATGGTCGTACCTTTGGTTCTATTACCAATAAGAAGATTGCAGAAGAATTGCAAAAGCAATTTGGAATTAAGATTGATAAACGTCATATCCAAGTACAAGCTCCGATTCGAGCAGTTGGTTTGATTGATGTACCAGTGAAAATCTATCAAGATATCACAAGTGTAATCAATCTTCGTGTGAAAGAAGGATAAATTTACACCTTCTTGACAAGATTGTAAAAGGAAGGGAAGTCTGATGGCAGAAGTAGAAGAGTTACGAGTACAACCTCAAGATATCTTAGCTGAGCAATCCGTTTTAGGGGCTATCTTTATTGATGAGAGTAAACTTGTTTTTGTGCGAGAATACATTGAGTCTCGGGACTTTTTTAAGTATGCCCATCGTTTGATTTTCCAAGCTATGGTTGACTTATCCGATCGTGGCGATGCCATAGATGCAACAACGGTTCGTACCATTCTTGATAATCAAGGTGATTTACAGAATATTGGTGGCTTGTCTTACTTGGTTGAGATTGTCAATTCTGTGCCAACTTCTGCTAATGCGGAGTATTATGCTAAGATTGTTGCAGAAAAAGCAATGTTACGTCGTTTAATCGCCAAGTTGACAGACTCTGTCAACCAAGCTTACGAGGCTTCACAACCAGCTGATGAAATCATTGCTCAGGCAGAAAAAGGCCTGATTGATGTCAGCGAAAATGCTAATCGAAGTGGATTTAAGAATATTCGAGATGTGTTGAATCTCAACTTTGGAAATCTGGAAGCTCGCTCGCAACAAACGACCGATATTACAGGGATTGCGACAGGCTATCGTGACTTAGATCATATGACGACTGGACTTCATGAGGAGGAGTTGATTATTCTAGCAGCCCGTCCGGCGGTTGGTAAGACAGCCTTTGCCTTGAATATTGCTCAGAATATTGGGACCAAGTTGGACAAAACGGTTGCTATCTTTTCGCTCGAAATGGGTGCGGAAAGTCTAGTAGACCGTATGTTAGCGGCAGAAGGGTTGGTTGAGTCGCATTCTATCCGTACGGGTCAACTGACTGATGAAGAGTGGCAAAAGTATACCATTGCTCAAGGGAATTTAGCTAATGCAAGTATCTATATTGATGATACACCAGGGATTCGGATTACGGAAATTCGTTCTCGTTCTCGTAAACTGGCTCAAGAAACGGGCAACCTAGGTTTGATTTTGATAGACTACTTGCAGCTTATCACGGGAACTGGTCGAGAAAACCGCCAACAAGAAGTTTCAGAAATCTCACGTCAGTTGAAAATCCTAGCTAAGGAACTGAAGGTTCCAGTAATCGCTCTTAGTCAGCTTTCTCGTGGGGTAGAACAACGTCAGGATAAGAGACCGGTCTTGTCTGATATTCGTGAATCTGGGTCTATTGAGCAGGACGCTGATATCGTAGCCTTTCTTTATCGCGACGATTACTATGAGCGTGGTGGTGAAGAAGAGGAAGGCATCCCAAATAATAAGGTAGAAGTTATTATCGAGAAAAACCGTAGTGGAGCTCGTGGAACGGTGGAATTAATTTTCCAAAAAGAATACAATAAATTTTCAAGTATCTCAAAGAGGGAGGCATAAGATGTCAGATGCATTTACAGATGTAGCCAAGATGAAAAAAATCAAAGAAGAAATCAAGGCACATGAGGGACAAGTCGTAGAAATGACTTTGGAGAATGGTCGTAAGCGCCAAAAAAATAGATTGGGTAAGCTAATTGAGGTTTATCCATCCCTATTTATTGTGGAATTTGGGAATGTGGAAGGAGATAAACAAGCTAATGTTTACGTTGAATCCTTTACTTACTCAGATATCCTTACTGAAAAGAATTTGATTCATTATCTGGACTAAAGTGAGAAATTTTCTCACTTTTTCTTTTTTCTCCGAATAGTTTAAGTGAAGGTAATCTTCGATTTATATTATTTTCAAGGAGGAAGAATGAAAATTTTACCGTGTATAGCAAGAGGGACAAGTTATTACTTGAAGATGTCAGTTAAAAAGCTTGTTCCTTTTTTAGTAGTAGGATTGATGTTAGCAGCGAGTGATAGTGTCTATGCCTATTCTGGAGGGAATGGGTCGATTGCGCGTGGGGATGATTATCCTGCTTACTATAAAAATGGGAGTCAGGAAATTGATCAGTGGCGCATGTACTCTCGTCAGTGTACTTCATTTGCGGCCTTTCGCTTGAGTAGTGTCAATGGTTTTGAGATTCCAAGGGCTTATGGAAATGCGAATGAATGGGGGCATCGTGCTCGTCGTGAAGGCTATCGTGTAGATAATACACCGACGATTGGCTCTATTGCTTGGTCTACTGCAGGAACTTATGGGCATGTTGCCTGGGTGTCAAATGTAATGGGAGATCAGATTGAGATCGAGGAATATAACTATGGTTATACAGAAGCCTATAATAAACGAAGTATAAAAGCAAATATGATGACAGGATTTATTCATTTTAAAGATTTGGCTGGGGGTAATGTAGTAAGTAGTGGCAAAGTATTCAATAGTCAACCTTCTTCTACAGGAGGAACTCATTATTTTAAGAATAAGGTAGCTATAAAAAATCAACCTTTAGTTAGTGCAACTTCAATTGCATATTATTCTCCAGGTGAGAGTGTTCATTATGATCAGGTACTTGAAAAAGATGGGTACAAGTGGTTGAGTTATACTGCCTATAATGGAAGCTATCGTTATGTTCAATTGGAGGCTGTGAATAAAAATCCTCTAGGTAATTCTGTTCTTTCTTCAACAGGAGGAACACATTATTTCAAGTCTAAGTCTGCTATCAAAAATCAGCCACTAGCTAGCGCAACTGCAATTGATTACTATTATCCTGGGGAGAATGTTCATTATGATCAAATTCTCGAAAAAGACGGCTACAAGTGGTTGAGTTATACAGCTTATAACGGAAGTCGTCGCTATATCCAGCTAGAAGGAGTGGCTTCTTCACAGAATTATCAGAACCAATCAGGAAATAGTTCTAATTATAGCTCAAATACGGGATCGACTATCGGTTGGAAGAAAATAAATGGTAGTTGGTATCATTTCAAATCAAATGGTTCTAAATCAACGGGATGGCTGAAAGATGGTTCTAGCTGGTATTATTTGAAATCATCTGGTGAAATGCAGACAGGATGGTTAAAGGAAAATGGCTCGTGGTACTACTTAGATAGTTCAGGGGCAATGAAAACAGGCTGGTATCAAGTCTCTGGTAAATGGTATTATTCTTACTCTTCAGGCGCCTTAGCCGTTAATACGACTGTGGATGGCTACAGAGTAAACAGTGATGGAGTACGAGTGTAGAAAATTGGGGCAGGAAAAATTTCCTGCTCTTTTCTGTAAGCAGTTTCCTTGACATTTTTCTTATTTTGCGCTATCATATATCTATATAATGTATGGGAGTCTGTGTACAGTCTGAGAGGAAGTGTTAAACTTCGACCGCACCTGATCTGGGTAATGCCAGCGTAGGGAACGATACTTAGTCTATTCTTGACCTTTTCCATATATGGTAAAGGTTTTCTTTTTATAAAGAGGAAAACGAGAAGAGGAGGTTGTTATGAAAGCAAGCATTGCCTTGCAAGTTTTACCCCTAGCACAGGGGATTGATCGGATAGCTGTTATCGATCAGGTCATTGCTTATCTGCAAGCTCAAGAAGTGACCATGGTAGTGACACCATTTGAAACGGTCTTGGAAGGGGAGTTTGATGAGCTCATGCGCATTCTCAAAGAAGCGCTGGAAGTGGCAGGGCAGGAGGCAGATAATGTCTTTGCCAATGTCAAAATAAATGTAGGAGAGATTTTAAGTATTGATGAGAAACTTGAAAAGTATACTGAGACGACACATTAGTCTATTGGGCTTTCTAGGGGTCTTGTCAATCTGGCAGCTAGCAGGATTGCTTAAACTTCTCCCCAAGTTTATCCTGCCGACACCTTTTGAAATTCTTCAGGCCTTTGTTCGTGACAGAGAATTTCTCTGGCACCATAGCTGGGCCACCTTGAGAGTGGCTTTACTGGGGTTGGTTCTAGGAGTCTTGATTGCCTGTCTAATGGCTGTGCTTATGGACAGTTTGACTTGGCTCAATGACCTGATTTATCCTATGATGGTGGTTGTGCAGACCATTCCGACTATTGCCATAGCTCCTATCTTGGTCTTGTGGCTAGGTTATGGGATTTTGCCCAAGATTGTCTTAATTATCCTGACGACAACCTTTCCTATTATCGTCAGCATTTTGGACGGTTTTAGGCATTGTGACAAGGATATGCTGACCTTGTTTAGTCTGATGCGGGCCAAGCCTTGGCAAATCCTGTGGCATTTTAAAATTCCAGTCAGCCTGCCCTACTTTTATGCAGGTCTGAGGGTCAGTGTCTCCTACGCCTTTATCACAACAGTGGTATCTGAGTGGTTGGGAGGCTTTGAGGGGCTTGGTGTCTACATGATTCAGTCCAAGAAACTGTTTCAGTATGATACCATGTTTGCTATTATTATTTTGGTATCGATTATCAGCCTTCTTGGTATGAAATTGGTCGATATTAGTGAAAAATATGTGATTAAATGGAAACGTTCGTGAGATAAGAATGTTTCAAAAAAGAAAAGAGGAAATCAAAATGAAAAAAACATGGAAAGTGTTTTTAACGCTTGTAACAACTCTTGTAGCTGTTGTGCTTGTGGCCTGTGGTCAAGGAACTGCTTCTAAAGACAACAAAGAGGCAGAACTCAAGAAAATTGACTTTATCCTAGACTGGACACCAAATACCAACCACACAGGGCTTTATGTTGCCAAGGAAAAAGGTTATTTCAAAGAAGCTGGAGTGGATGTTGATTTGAAATTGCCACCAGAAGAAAGTTCTTCTGACTTGGTGATCAATGGTAAGGCACCATTTGCAGTGTATTTCCAAGATTACATGGCTAAGAAGTTAGAAAAAGGCGCAGGAATTACTGCCGTTGCAGCTATCGTAGAGCACAATACATCAGGAATTATCTCTCGTAAATCTGACAATGTCACCAGTCCAAAAGACTTGGTTGGGAAGAAATACGGAACTTGGAATGATCCAACTGAACTTGCTATGTTGAAAACCTTGGTAGAATCACAAGGTGGAGATTTTGAGAAGGTCGAAAAAGTACCAAACAACGACTCAAACTCAATTACACCGATTGCCAATGGCGTCTTTGACACTGCTTGGATTTACTACGGTTGGGATGGAATCCTTGCTAAATCTCAAGGCGTAGACGCTAACTTCATGTATTTGAAAGACTATGTCAAGGAGTTTGACTACTACTCACCAGTTATCATCGCAAACAACGACTATCTGAAAGACAACAAGGAAGAAGCTCGTAAAGTCATCCAAGCTATTAAAAAAGGCTACCAATATGCCATGGAGCATCCAGAGGAAGCAGCCGATATCCTCATTAAGAATGCACCTGAGCTAAAAGAAAAACGTGACTTTGTCATCGAATCACAAAAATACTTGTCAAAAGAATACGCAAGCGACAAGGAAAAATGGGGTCAATTTGATGCAACTCGCTGGAATGCCTTCTACAAATGGGATAAAGAAAATGGTATCCTTAAAGAAGACTTGACAGACAAAGGCTTCACCAACGAATTTGTGAAATAATGACAGAAATTAGACTAGAACACGTCAGTTATGCCTATGGTCAAGAGAGGATTTTAGAGGACATCAACCTGCAGGTGACTTCAGGAGAAGTGGTTTCCATCCTAGGCCCAAGTGGTGTTGGTAAGACTACGCTTTTCAACTTAATCGCTGGGATTTTAGAAGTCCAGTCAGGGAGAATTGTCCTTGATGGGGAGGAGAATCCCAAGGGGCGCGTGAGTTATATGTTGCAAAAGGATCTGCTCTTGGAGCACAAGACGGTGCTTGGTAATATCATTCTTCCTCTCTTGATTCAAAAAGTGGATAAGGCGGAAGCCATTGCCCGCGCGGATGAAATTCTTGCGACCTTCCAGTTGACAGCTGTAAGAGATAAATACCCTCATGAACTCAGTGGCGGGATGCGTCAGCGTGTAGCCTTGCTTCGAACTTACCTTTTCGGGCACAAGCTCTTTCTTTTAGACGAGGCCTTTAGCGCCTTGGATGAGATGACCAAGATGGAACTCCACGCTTGGTACCTTGAGATTCACAAGCAGTTGCAGCTGACGACCCTAATCATCACGCATAGTATCGAGGAGGCCCTCAGTCTCAGCGACCGCATCTATATCTTGAAAAATCGCCCTGGGCAGATTGTTTCAGAAATTAAACTAGATTGGTCTGAGGACGAGGACAAGGAAGTCCAAAAGATTGCCTATAAACGTCAAATCTTAGCAGAATTAGGCTTAGATAAGTAGAAAAATAGGGAGTTGGTGAAGATTATCCTTTACCAGCGCCCTTTTTCTTTTAAAAATGAGAAAATTTCGGTATAATAGTCAAAGATAGTCAAGGTTTAAAGAGAGAGGTGGGTTTGTAATGAGATTTAAAAATACATCGGATCATATTGAGGCCTACATCAAGGCAATTTTAGATCAATCTGGTATCGTGGAGTTGCAACGTAGTCAGTTGGCAGATACCTTTCAGGTTGTTCCTAGTCAGATTAACTATGTGATCAAGACACGCTTTACGGAAAGTAGAGGCTACTTGGTTGAAAGTAAGCGTGGTGGCGGAGGCTACATTCGTATAGGACGGATTGAGTTTTCTAGTCATCATGAAATGCTCAGGGAGCTGCTTTATTCGATTGGCGAGCGGGTTAGTCAAGAAATTTATGAAGATATTCTCCAGCTTTTGGTTGAGCAGGAATTGATGACCAAGCAAGAGATGAATTTGCTAGTATCAGTAGCTTTGGATCGCGTTCTAGGAGAAGAAGCTCCAGTTGTTCGTGCTAATATGCTACGACAGGTCATACAAGAGGTAGATAGAAAAGGGAAGTAAGATGAACTATTCAAAAGCATTGAATGAATGTATCGAAAGTGCCTACATGGTTGCTGGCCATTTTGGAGCTCGTTACCTAGAATCTTGGCACTTGTTGATTGCCATGTCCAATCACAGTTATAGTGTGGCAGGGGCGACATTAAATGATTATCCATATGAGATGGACCGTTTAGAAGAAGTCGCTTTGGAACTGACTGAAACGGACTATAGACAGGATGAAACCTTTACAGAATTGCCGTTCTCCCATCGTTTGCAGGTCCTCTTTGATGAAGCAGAGTATGTAGCGTCAGTGGTCCATGCTAAGGTGTTAGGGACAGAGCATGTCCTTTATGCGATTTTGCATGATGGCAATGCCTTGGCAACTCGTATCTTGGAGAGAGCTGGTTTTTCTTATGAAGACAAGAAAGATCAGGTTAAGATTGCTGCCCTACGTCGAAATTTAGAAGAACGAGCAGGCTGGACTCGTGAAGACCTTAAGGCTCTACGCCAACGCCATCGTACAGTAGCTGACAAGCAAAATTCTATGGCTAATATGATGGGCATGCCGCAGACTCCGAGCGGTGGTCTCGAGGACTATACGCATGATTTGACAGAGCAAGCGCGTTTTGGCAAGTTAGAGCCAGTTATCGGTCGGGACAAGGAAATCTCGCGTATGATTCAAATCTTGAGTCGAAAGACCAAAAATAATCCTGTCTTGGTTGGAGATGCTGGTGTCGGGAAAACCGCTCTAGCGCTTGGTCTTGCCCAGCGTATTGCTAGTGGGGATGTGCCTACGGAAATGGCTAAGATGCGCGTGTTAGAACTGGATTTGATGAACGTTGTTGCAGGGACACGCTTCCGTGGTGACTTTGAGGAGCGCATGAATAATATCATCAAGGATATTGAAGAAGATGGCCAAGTCATTCTCTTTATCGATGAACTTCATACCATCATGGGTTCTGGTAGTGGGATCGACTCAACTTTGGATGCAGCCAATATCTTGAAACCAGCCTTGGCGCGTGGAACTTTGAGAACGGTTGGTGCGACCACTCAGGAAGAATACCAAAAACACATCGAAAAAGATGCGGCCCTTTCTCGTCGTTTCGCCAAAGTGACGATTGAAGAACCAAGTGTGACAGACAGCATGACCATTTTGCAAGGCTTGAAGGCGACTTATGAGAAGCATCACCGTGTGCAAATCACAGATGAAGCGGTTGAAACAGCTGTCAAGATGGCCCATCGTTACTTGACGAGTCGTCATTTGCCAGACTCTGCTATCGACCTCTTGGATGAAGCGGCAGCAACAGTGCAAAATAAGGCTAAGCATGTAAAAGCAGACGATTCAGGTTTGAGTCCAGCTGACAAGGCCTTGATGGATGGCAAGTGGAAACAGGCTGCCCAGCTAATCGCAAAAGAAGAGGAAGTACCTGTCTATAAAGACTTGGTGACAGAGTCTGATATTTTGACCACCTTGAGTCGCTTGTCAGGTATCCCCGTTCAAAAACTGACTCAGACTGATGCCAAGAAATACTTAAACTTGGAAGCTGAACTGCACAAACGTGTCATCGGTCAAGATCAAGCTGTTTCAAGTATTAGCCGTGCGATTCGCCGCAACCAGTCAGGGATTCGCAGTCACAAGCGTCCGATTGGTTCCTTTATGTTCTTAGGACCTACAGGTGTCGGGAAGACCGAATTGGCCAAGGCTCTGGCAGAAGTTCTTTTTGACGACGAATCAGCCCTTATCCGCTTTGATATGAGTGAGTATATGGAGAAATTTGCAGCTAGCCGTCTCAACGGAGCTCCTCCGGGTTATGTGGGTTATGAAGAAGGTGGGGAGTTGACCGAGAAGGTTCGCAACAAACCATACTCTGTTCTCCTCTTTGACGAAGTAGAGAAGGCTCACCCAGACATCTTTAATGTTCTCTTGCAGGTCTTGGATGATGGTGTCTTGACCGATAGCAAGGGACGCAAGGTTGACTTTTCAAATACCATTATCATCATGACGTCAAATCTTGGTGCGACAGCCCTTCGTGATGACAAGACAGTTGGTTTTGGGGCAAAGGACATTCGTTTTGATCAGGAAAATATGGAAAAACGCATGTTTGAAGAGCTGAAAAAAGCTTATAGACCTGAGTTTATCAACCGTATTGATGAAAAGGTGGTCTTCCATAGCCTGTCTAGCGACCATATGCAGGAAGTGGTGAAGATTATGGTCAAACCTTTAGTGGCAAGTTTAGCTGAAAAGGGCATTGACTTGAAATTACAAGCTTCCGCACTGAAATTATTGGCAAATCAAGGATATGACCCAGGGATGGGAGCTCGTCCACTTCGCAGAACCCTACAAACAGAAGTGGAAGACAAGTTGGCAGAACTTCTTCTCAAGGGAGATTTGGTGGCAGGCAGCACACTGAAGATTGGTGTTAAAGCAGGCCAGTTAAAATTTGATATTGTATAAAAGAATAAAAGTATCAGCGACCATAAGTCATAGTGGAGTGATACTTAATGAAAATCAAAGAGCAAACTAGGAAGCTAGCCGCAGGTTGCTCAAAACACTGTTTTGAGGTTGCAGATAGAGATGACGTGGTTTGAAGAGATTTTCGAAGAGTATGAAACTAAAACCTATAGCTTCTAAAGGATCCGTGGTTTTCACTATTCAACCCAAAATTCATATGTTTATTACCCTCCATCGTATTTGTCTTAGAGCGTGTGTAGTAGAAAAAGAGCAGTCTTATCTGAAATTTTTATCCTTTCAAAAGAGACCTGTTTCTTTTTTGCCTGTCAAGCCCGTTCTAGCTGGTATTTGAAAAATCAAACTAAGTTGCAAGATGAATGATTTTCTTGTATTGACGTTGTTGTTGACAACAAGTAGCGGATAAATGAAATCCATTCCATTATCATAGATGATAGGCTGGTAGGAAATTTTCAAATAACATACAGGAAATAGATGTGTGAAGTTCCGGTAGTAGAAAGGGAGAAAGATGAACATTTTAGTTGCAGATGACGAGGAAATGATTAGAGAAGGAATTGCAGCATTTCTGACAGAAGAGGGTTATCATGTCATTATGGCTAAGGATGGACAAGAGGCCTTGGAAAAATTTCAAGATCTCCCTATCCATCTCATGGTGCTGGATTTAATGATGCCTAGGAAGAGTGGTTTTGAAGTGTTAAAAGAAATCAATCAAGAGCACGATATTCCTGTCATCGTCTTGAGTGCTCTGGGAGATGAAACTACTCAGTCACAGGTATTTGATCTCTATGCTGATGATCATGTGACAAAGCCTTTTTCTTTGGTACTGCTCGCCAAGCGTATTAAAGCGCTTATCAGACGTTACTACGTCATAGAGGATCTTTGGCAATATCAGGATGTAACAGTGGATTTTACCTCTTACAAAGCACATTATAAAAATGAAGAAATTGATCTCAAACCAAAGGAATTATTGGTACTAAAGTGTTTGATTCAGCATAAAAATCAAGTTTTAAGTAGAGAGCAGATATTGGAAGAAATTTCAAAAGATGTAGCTGATTTACCTTGTGATAGGGTCGTTGATGTCTATATTCGTACTCTTCGCAAAAAATTGGCTTTAGATTGCATTGTGACTGTGAAAAATGTTGGGTATAAGATTAGCTTATGATAAAAAATCCTAAATTATTAACCAAGTCTTTTTTAAGAAGTTTTGCAATTCTAGGTGGTGTTGGTCTAGTCATTCATATAGCTATTTATTTGACCTTTCCTTTTTATTATATTCAGTTGGAAGGGGAAAAGTTTAATGAGAGCGCAAGAGTGTTTACGGAGTATTTAAAGACTAAGACAGCTGATGAAATTCCAAGCTTACTCCAGTCTTATTCAAAGTCCTTGACTATATCTGCTCACCTTAAAAGAGATATCTTAGATAAGCGGCTCCCTCTTGTGCATGACTTGGATATTAAAGATGGAGAGCTATCAAATTATATTGTGATGTTAGATAAGCCTGTTAATACAGCAGATGGTAAACAGGTAACGGTGCAATTTGTGCAGGGAGTGGATATCTACAAAGAAGCAAAGAATATTTTGCTTTTGTATCTCCCCTATACATTTTTGGTTACAATTGCTTTTTCCTTTGTTTTTTCTTATTTTTATACGAAACGCTTGCTCAATCCTCTTTTTTACATTTCAGAAGTGACTAGTAAGATGCAAGATTTGGATGACAATATTCGTTTTGATGAAAGCAGAAAAGATGAAGTTGGTGAAGTTGGAAAACAGATTAATGGTGTGTATGAGCACTTGTTGAAGGTTATTCATGAGTTGGAAAATCACAATGAGCAAATTGTAAAATTGCAAAATCAAAAGGTTTCCTTTGTCCGTGGAGCATCGCATGAATTAAAGACACCTCTAGCTACTCTCAGGATTATCTTAGAAAATATGCAATACAATGTGGGGGATTATAAGGATCACCCTAAATATCTTGAAAAGAGTATTGATAAAATCGATCAGATGAGTTTCTTGCTAGAGGAAGTGTTGGAATCTTCTAAATTTCAAGAATGGACAGAGTGCAGTGAGATTTTAATGGTAAATACCGTTTTGACAGATGTTTTGTCTCGATATCAGGAATTGGCATTTTCTAAAAATCTTGTGATTGATAATCAGTTGACTACTGATACAAAAGTAAGGATGAGCTTGAAGGCTTTGGATAAAGTCTTGACAAATCTTATCAGTAATGCTATCAAGTACTCAGATCAATCTGGCATTGTGACTATTTCTGAGCAAGATGGTTATCTTTCTATTAGGAATACATGTGCTCCGTTGAATCAGGAAGAGTTAGAACATTTATTTGATATTTTTTACCATTCACAAATTGTAACAGATAGAGAAACAGGATCAGGATTGGGTCTTTATATTGTTAAGAATATCTTAGAAAGTCATCGTATGTCCTATAGTTTCTTGCCTTATGAACAAGGGATGGAATTTAAAATCTGCTTATTACCAGATAGTTAGCTTTAGTTAGACTCTTTTCTTACTTGAGGATAATTTAAGGAAGCATAGTTTGAATGATAGTGATAGAGTAAATCAAAGAACGGAATCAGTTTTCGTTCTTTTTCTTTTTCAATTCATATTGGGTTAACATAGAGATGTTACAGTAGTGGTAAAGAAAGGGGATCGTGATGATAGCAATAATCATTATCTGTGTATTTTTAATTCGCTTATTGTTCCTAAAGAAATCAATTGCAAATGAAAAACGGCTTCGTAGGGATGGTGGGCGAGAATTTGGCATTAAAAATACCAAACGTCTTACCTTGGTTCATATTGTTTTTTATCTGGCTTGTTTTATGGAAGCCCTAGTCTATCAACCGTCTTTCAATATGATGAGTGTTGTGGGTTTGGTGCTCCTGATATTTTCTATGTTGATGTTGCTACTTGTTATTCATCTGCTTGGGGATATTTGGACAGTCAAGTTGATGTTAGCACCGAATCATAAGTTTGTGGATCATATCTTATTTAGGACAGTAAAACATCCCAATTACTTTTTAAATATCCTTCCTGAGTTGATTGGCTTGACCTTGCTGAGTCATGCCTATATGACTTTTGTTTTAGTTTTTCCAGTTTATGCAGTTATTTTGTATCGACGAATAGCTGAAGAGGAAAAGTTATTACATGAAGTTATAATCCCAAATGGAAGCATAAAGAGATAAATACAAGATTCAATTCATATACAGTTCATATTGAAATGATATAGTAGTGTTAAGAAAAATATTGGAGGAAATAATCATGTTTGCATCAAAAAGTGAAAGAAAAGTACGTTATTCAATTCGTAAATTTAGTGTTGGAGTAGCTAGTGTAGTGGTTGCTAGCTTGTTCTTAGGAGGAGTAGTCCATGCAGAAGGGGTTGGAGGTGGGAATAACCCCACGGTTACATCTAGTGGGCAAGATAAGCTGAAGGAATATAAGCAACTTTTGTTAAAAGAGTTGGAAGAGACAGCTTTACCTGAAGATAAAAAAACTGAGTACAGAAAGCGGATTGAACAGGAGATGAACTATTCAGTACTAGCTGAGATAGAGAATAACTTTCATCAAGAAAGTTTGGAAATACGTAATAAAGAACATGATGAAGTAGTTGAAAAAGCTAAAACTGAGTTTCCTAGGTATTTAGATCAGATTTTAATGGGACTTGAAAAATTGGTTGATGAAAAAGATCCTCAGTTTGACAAGCTTATTCAAGAAGCTAAGGATATTGTAGAAGAATATAAACGAAGATTTGATGAAGGTATTGATAGCCAAGATATAAAAAGGTTAGAACAAGAGGGTAAAAATAAGCTAGATAAGTTGGTAGAGGACTTTAAGAATAGTTTATCAAATCAACAAAGTGAACCATCAGGAAATTCTAATTCTTCTAATGGTAGAGGTGATACGACTAAGCCTGCGAATCAAGGATTAGATTCTGATTCACCTTCTGGAAAAGAACATAATAATCCAACTCCACCAAAAGTAGAAAATCAAGGAGGAAATATAGTTTCTACTGAAAAAACTACGGAGACAAATCTTAAAGAAGCTAAAGAAACAGCTAAAACAACTTTGGACGCTTATAGACTTACTCGTTTAAAACAGGAAAATGGAGGAGTTTTTTGGTTTACAGATCTTTTAAGAGAATCCAAAGAATCTGTAGAGAAGTATAAAAGGATGTTTGATGAGGCTTCGAGTAAAGAAAAAGTGGAAAACTTGGTGAAAGAAGCTGAACAGGAGATAGAAGCTCTAGTCGTTAAACATAAGGGACGAGAAATCAGCTTAGAGCGAAATAAGGCAAAGGAAGCGGTCACTAAACATCTAACAGGTTTATTGGATGACATCAAGAAAAATTTAGAAAAAGAGCAACATATCAATACTGTAGAGCTAATTAAAAAGCTAAAAGATATTGAAAAAACGTATTTGCATAAATTAGATGAATCAACCCAAAAAACCCAACTAAAGAAACTGGTGGCAGAGAGTCGATCAAAACTAGATGAAGCTTTGTCTAACTTTAAAAAGGGCTTATCTTCTTCGGCAAATTCAGGATCCTCCACTAAACCAGAAACTCCAGAAAAACCAGAGCAATCTACTCCAAGCAAACCTGCTGAAAAAGAGCAGAACCCATCAGGTTCAGCCACAGGAAGACACTCCGGTTCCACTAGCTCTTCAGGAAGTTCTAGTGCTTCCACTAAACCAGAAACTCCAGAAAAACCAGAGCAACCTGCTCCAAGCAAACCTGCGGAAAAGGAACTGAATCCATCAGATTCAACCACAGGAAGACACTCCGGTTCTACCAGCTCTTCAGGAAGTTCTAGTGCTTCCACTAAACCAGAAACTCCAGAAAAACCAGGGGAATCTACTCCAAGCAAACCATCAGGAAACGAGACAAATTCTTCATCTCCTACAAGATCTAACAGTCTTTCTCCTACTCTCTCATCTCAACCGACATCTACTGTTCAAAAGGTATTTACAACTCAAAATGGAAATGCCAAGATTACTGTTATGTTTGAAACTGCTACAGAAGCAGACTCTGTCAATCTTAAAGAGGTAACAACAAAAGAAATGATTGATAATGTTACCCGTCAAACAGGACAAGGAACAGTGCGCATATTTGATATTTCCCTTTCAAAAGATGGAAAAGAAACCCATGTGAAGGGAGAGAGAGTAGTTCGTCTTGCAATTGGTAATATTGATTCTGAGATTCAAGTTTACCATGTGAAAGAAAATGGAGAATTGGAGTTACTCCCATCAACAGTTGAAAATGGGCAAGTCGTTTTCAAAACGAGTCATTTCAGCTTATTTGCGATTAAAACACTTCCTAAAAAACAAATGGTTGCCGAGCCAGAGGCAAATAGGGAAGGAAAAACTCAATCTGATGATAAGGAAATGGTTCTTCTTGCTGATAAAGCAAATCAAATGAGTGAAAATCGTTCAAATTCAGATAAAAAAGATAAGCAAGCACTCCCATCAACTGGAACAATGTCAACGTTGCTTATGGAATTCTTAGGTCTTATATCTCTAGTAGGTGTTTATCTATTAAAAGGAAAAAAGACGGAGAATGACTAATTTCATATAGATATTGCTTGCCTATATAAATCAAAAACCCGTAACCTTTAAGAGAGTTACGGGTTTTAATCTATTAAGCCTTATCCAATTGTAAGAGGGCTTCAATCTCTGCTAGGGTGCTAGCTTGTGAAATAGCTCCACGAAGTTTGGCAGCGCCAGATGTTCCACGGAGGTAGTGAGGAGCGAGTCCTCGGAATTCACGAACTGCGACATTTTCCCCTTTGAGGTTAATCAAGCGTTTCAAGTGTTCGTAGGCAATTTTCATCTTGTCTTCAAAGGTCAAATCAGGTAGGATTTCTCCTGTTTCAAAGTAGTGGTTGATTTGGTTGAAGAGGTAAGGATTCCCCATGGCAGCGCGGCCAATCATGACTGCGTCAGCACCGACTTCTTCGATGCGTTGTTTGGCTTCTTGAACTGTACGGATGTCACCGTTGGCGATGAAGGGAATCTTGGTCAGGGCTTGGGCTACGTCGTGCAAGGTCTCAAGGTCTGCGTGACCTGTATACATTTGCTCACGGGTACGTCCATGCATAGCGAGTGCAGAAACACCTGCAGCTTCAGCAGCGAGGGCATTTTCTACTGCAAGAGACGGGTCAGACCAGCCGGTACGCATTTTGACAGTGAGGGGGATATCAAGGACAGATTGTACCTTGTTGATGATAGAGTAGATCTTGTCTGGGTCTTTGAGCCACATAGCGCCAGCTTCATTCTTCACGATTTTGTTGACCGGGCAGCCCATGTTGATATCGACGATATCGGTCTTAGTGTTTTCTTGAATAAATTCTGCTGCGCGTGCGAGGCTGTCTTCATCGCTACCAAAGAGTTGGATAGAAACAGGGTTTTCGCCTTCATCGATGTGAAGCATATGTAGGGTTTTTTCGTTGTTGTATTGGATTCCCTTGTCAGAGACCATTTCCATGACAACGAGCCCAGCTCCGAGCTCTTTTGCAATAGTACGAAAGGCTGAGTTGGTGACACCAGCCATGGGTGCTAAAACGGTACGATTGGGAATCTCAACATTGCCAATCATAAAAGGTGTATTAAGATTTGTCACGAATGAGTTCCTCCAGGTCGTTTTCATCAAAGTTGTAAGTAGTTTGGCAGAATTGACAAGTGATTTCAGCCCCGTGGTCTTCCTCTTTCATTTCCTGTAAGTCTGAGCTTGGAAGGCTGGCAAGAGCGTTCATAAAGCGTTCATGGCTACAGTCGCATTGGAAACGAATTTCTTCTTCAGAAAGACGCTTGTAGGCCTCGTCACCGTAGATTGCTTTGAGGAGGGCTTCGATATGGTCGTCACTTTCCAGAAGGGTTGAGATAGCTGGCATTTCTTGGATGCGTTTTTCAAAGCGAGCAATCTCTTCTTCCTTGGCTCCCGGCAAGACTTGAACTAGGAAACCACCTGCAACCTTGACCTTGTCTTCTTCGTCCAAAAGGACATTGAGGCCGACTGCAGAAGGGGTCTGTTGGCTTTCAGTCAGGTAAAAGGCAAGGTCTTCACCGATTTCCCCAGAGATGAGGGGAGTCATAGAGTTATAAGGATTTCCAGTACCATAGTCTGTGATAACGAGGAATTGGCCATTGCCGACAAAAGGTCCGACTAGGACTTCACCAGTTGCAGTCTTTTTGATGTCGACACCAGGATTTTGGACGTATCCTTTAACGTTCCCCTTGGTATCAGCGACGGTGATGATAGCACCTAGAGAGCTAGAACCCAGCACCTTAACTGTAAGTTTGGTATTTCCTTTTTCATTGGCTGCGAGAATTTGGCTAGCGATAAGGGTACGACCAAGTGCTACAGTTGAGCTAGCTTGGGTTTGGTGTTTTTCTTGAGCAGTGCGGACGGTTTCAGTGCTGTCTAGGACAAAAGCACGAAAGGCTCCGCTTTCTGATATTGTTTTAATAATTTTATCCATAGCTACTATTTTAGCATAAAAATGCCCAAAGGGGGAGTCGTGTGTTTGCTGATTTTCAGGATAATGGATCAGGAAATCAGCAGAAAAATAAAAAGAGAAGCAGATTATTTCAGCATTTGTAAGATTTATGCTATGCTTAAGGTAGAAAATGAAAGGGGTAACAAATGTATTTAGGAGACTTGATGGAAAAGGCCGAGTGTGGTCAATTTTCAATCCTTTCCTTTCTATTACAAGAGTCTCAGACGACTGTCAAGGCTGTAATGGAGGAAACAGGATTTTCAAAAGCAACCCTAACCAAATATGTCACCCTGCTCAATGACAAGGCTTTGGACAGTGGTTTAGAGCTGAATATCTCCTTAGAAGATGAAAATCTGCGTCTGTCGATCGGTGCAGCTACCAAGGGGAGAGATATTCGGAGCATGTTTTTGGAGAATGCTGTTAAATATCAGATTCTTGTTTATCTTCTTTACCATCAACAGTTTTTAGCCCATCAGCTGGCTCAAGAATTGATGATTAGTGAGGCAACGCTTGGTCGCCATTTGGCTAGTTTAAATCAGATTTTGTCAGAATTTGACTTATCCATCCAAAATGGACGGTGGCGAGGTCCAGAGCATCAGATTCGCTATTTCTATTTCTGTCTTTTTCGCAAGGTTTGGTCCAGTCAGGAGTGGGAAGGCCACATGCAGAAGCCAGAGAGAAAGCAGGAAATTGCCAGTTTAGAGGAAATCTGCGGTGCAAGTTTGTCTTCGGGCCAGAAATTGGACCTGGTTCTCTGGGCTCACATCAGTCAACAGCGTCTGCGGGTCAATGCCTGTCAGTTTCAAGTTATAGAAGAGAAAATGCGAGGGTATTTTGACAATATTTTCTATCTTCGTTTGCTGAGAAAGGCTCCGTCCTTTTTTGCTGGGCAACACATCCCTCTAGGAACTGAGGACGGTGAGATGATGATATTCTTCTCTTTCCTCTTGTCCCATCGCATTCTTCCTCTTCATACTATGGAGTATATTCTTGGTTTTGGAGGGCAATTGGCAGATTTGCTGACGCAATTGATACAAGAAATGAAGAAGGAGGAGTTGCTGGGTGATTATACAGAGGACCATGTCACCTATGAACTCAGTCAGCTTTGTGCTCAAGTCTATCTATATAAGGGCTATATTTTACAAGATCAGTACAGATACCAGGCAGAGAATCGTCATCCTTATTTGCTGATGGAACATGATTTTAGGGGAACGGCAGAGGAGATTTTTCATGCCTTGCCCGCTTTTCAGCAGGGGACAGACTTAGATAAGAAGATTTTCTGGGAATGGCTCCAGTTAATCGAATATATGGCTGAAAATGGTGGCCAGCATATGCGGATTGGTTTGGATTTGACATCTGGTTTTCTTGTCTTTTCAAGGATGGCTGCTATTTTAAAACGGTATTTGGAATACAATCGTTTTATTACCATTGAAGCCTATGACCGAACTCGGCATTATGATTTGCTGGTTACCAATAATCCGATTCATAAGAAGGAACAAACACCAGTCTATTATTTAAAAAATGACTTGGATATGGAAGATTTGGCAGCGATTCGTCAGTTATTATTCACTTAAAAGGCTTGGTACTTCCAGGTCTTTTTTGTGAAATTCACACAATCTCCTCACGTTTTTTTAAAAATTAAAAAATGTTGATGAACAAGAAAGCGTTTTATTTTGTATACTAGTAAGTGTAAAGAGGAAACACCTCAAGATCTTTATCAGGAGGACAGCACATGTCACAAGAAAAATACATCATGGCCATTGACCAGGGAACTACAAGTTCTCGTGCCATTATTTTCAACAAAAAAGGAGAAAAGGTCAGCTCGAGCCAAAAAGAGTTCACTCAGATTTTTCCTCAAGCAGGTTGGGTAGAGCACAATGCCAATGAAATTTGGAACTCTGTTCAGTCAGTTATCGCAGGTGCTTTCATCGAAAGTGGTGTCAAGCCAAATCAAATCGAAGCAATCGGGATTACCAACCAGCGTGAAACAACGGTCGTCTGGGATAAGAAAACAGGGCTCCCTATCTACAACGCTATCGTTTGGCAGTCACGCCAGACAGCTCCTTTGGCTGAACAACTAAAAAGCCAAGGTTATGTGGAAAAATTCCATGAAAAGACTGGTTTGATCATCGATGCTTACTTCTCAGCTACCAAGGTTCGTTGGATTTTAGACCATGTAGAAGGCGCTCAAGAGCGAGCAGAAAAAGGGGAATTGCTCTTTGGTACTATCGATACTTGGTTAGTTTGGAAATTGACTGACGGTGCGGCTCACGTGACGGACTACTCAAATGCAGCCCGTACCATGCTTTATAACATTAAGGAACTCAAATGGGATGACGAGATTTTGGAAATTCTCAACATTCCTAAGGCTATGCTTCCAGAAGTTCGTTCTAACTCTGAAATCTACGGCAAGACAGCTCCATTCCATTTCTACGGTGGACAAGTGCCAATCTCAGGTATGGCTGGGGACCAACAGGCAGCCCTCTTTGGACAGTTGGCCTTTGAACCAGGTATGGTCAAGAATACTTATGGAACAGGTTCTTTCATCATCATGAATACTGGGGAAGAGATGCAGTTGTCTGAAAATAACCTCTTGACAACCATTGGTTACGGAATCAACGGCAAGGTTTACTATGCCTTGGAAGGTTCTATCTTCATCGCAGGAAGTGCCATTCAGTGGCTTCGTGACGGACTTCGTATGGTAGAAAACTCACCAGAATCGGAAAAGTATGCTCGTGATTCTCACAACAATGATGAAGTTTATGTCGTTCCTGCCTTTACAGGTCTAGGTGCTCCATACTGGAACCAAAACGCTCGTGGTTCTGTCTTTGGCTTAACTCGTGGAACAAGCAAAGAAGACTTTATCAAGGCAACCTTGCAATCCATCGCTTATCAAGTCCGTGACATCATTGATACCATGCAATTGGATGCTCAGACAGCTATCCAAGTCTTGAAAGTAGACGGTGGTGCAGCTATGAACAACTTCCTCATGCAGTTCCAAGCTGACATCTTGGGAATCGACATCGCACGCGCCAAAAACTTGGAAACAACAGCTCTGGGGGCTGCCTTCTTAGCAGGTTTGTCAGTAGGCTACTGGAAGGACTTGGATGAGTTGAAACTCTTGAACGAGACAGGAGAACTCTTTGAGCCATCCATGAACGAATCGCGCAAGGAACAACTCTACAAGGGCTGGAAGAAGGCTGTGAAAGCAACTCAAGTCTTTGCGGAAGTAGACGACTAATACTGGCAGAATAAAGCGATTTATTTAGAAAGTGTGTAAATATGGAATTTTCAAAGAAAACACGTGAATTATCAATTAAAAAAATGCAGGAACGCACCCTGGATCTCTTGATTATCGGTGGAGGAATCACAGGAGCTGGTGTAGCCTTGCAGGCTGCAGCTAGTGGTCTTGAGACTGGTTTGATTGAAATGCAGGACTTCGCAGAAGGAACATCCAGCCGTTCAACAAAATTGGTTCACGGTGGCCTTCGCTACCTCAAACAATTCGACGTAGAAGTAGTATCAGATACAGTTTCAGAACGTGCAGTGGTTCAACAAATCGCTCCACACATTCCAAAACCGGACCCAATGCTCTTACCAGTTTACGATGAAGATGGAGCGACCTTTAGCCTCTTCCGTCTTAAAGTAGCCATGGACTTGTACGACCTTTTGGCAGGTGTTAGCAACACACCAGCTGCTAACAAGGTTTTGAGCAAGGAAGAAGTTTTAGAACGCCAGCCAAACTTGAAGAAAGAAGGCTTGGTAGGAGGTGGGGTTTACCTTGACTTCCGTAACAACGATGCGCGTCTTGTGATTGAAAACATCAAACGTGCTAACCAAGATGGCGCCCTCATTGCTAACCATGTTAAGGCAGAAGGCTTCCTCTTTGACGAAAGTGGCAAGATTACAGGTGTTGTAGCTCGTGATCTCTTGACAGACCAAGTCTTTGAAATCAAGGCGCGTCTGGTGATTAACACAACAGGTCCTTGGAGCGACAAGGTGCGCAATTTGTCTAATAAGGGAACGCAATTCTCACAAATGCGTCCAACTAAGGGAGTTCACTTGGTAGTGGATTCAAGTAAAATCAAGGTTTCACAGCCAGTTTACTTTGACACTGGTTTGGGAGATGGTCGTATGGTCTTTGTTCTCCCACGTGAAAACAAGACTTACTTCGGTACAACTGATACAGACTACACAGGTGATTTGGAACATCCGAAAGTGACTCAGGAAGATGTAGATTACCTACTTGGTATTGTCAACAACCGCTTCCCAGAAGCGAATATTACAGTTGCTGACATTGAAAGTAGCTGGGCAGGTCTTCGTCCATTGATCGCAGGCAATAGCGCTTCTGACTACAATGGAGGAAATAACGGAACCATCAGTGATGAAAGCTTTAACAACTTGATTGCGACTGTTGAATCTTATCTCTCTAAAGAAAAAACGCGTGAAGATGTTGAGTCTGCTGTCAGCAAGCTTGAAAGCAGTACCTCTGAGAAACATTTGGACCCATCTGCAGTTTCTCGTGGTTCTAGCTTGGACCGAGATGACAATGGTCTCTTGACTCTTGCTGGTGGTAAAATCACAGACTACCGTAAGATGGCTGAAGGAGCTATGGAGCGCGTGGTTGATATCCTCAAATCAGAATTTGATCGTAGCTTTAAACTCATCAATTCTAAGACTTACCCTGTTTCAGGTGGGGAATTGAACCCAGCAAATGTGGACTCAGAAATCGAAGCCTTTGCGCAACTTGGAGTTTCACGTGGTTTGGATAGCAAGGAAGCACAGTATCTAGCAAATCTTTACGGTTCAAATGCACCGAAGGTCTTTGCCCTTGCTCACAGCTTGGAACAAGCGCCAGGACTCAGCTTGGCAGACACCTTGTCTCTTCACTATGCAATGCGCAATGAGTTGGCTCTTAGCCCAGTTGACTTCCTTCTTCGTCGTACCAACCACATGCTCTTTATGCGTGATAGTTTGGATAGTATCGTTGAGCCAGTCTTGGATGAAATGGGACGATTCTATGATTGGTCAGAAGAAGAAAAAGCAGGCTACCGTGCGGATGTCGAAGCAGCTCTTGCTAACAACGATTTAGCAGAATTAAAAAATTAAGAAAAAATAAAAGAGGTGGAGGGCAGGACTCCTAGTCTACCCTCTCCTTATTTTTAATGGAGGCAGAAAGATGATGAATGAATTATTTGGAGAATTTTTAGGGACTTTAATCCTGATTCTTCTAGGAAATGGTGTTGTTGCAGGTGTGGTTCTTCCTAAAACCAAGAGCAACAGCTCAGGTTGGATTGTGATTACTATGGGTTGGGGAATTGCGGTTGCAGTTGCAGTCTTTGTATCTGGCAAGCTCAGTCCAGCTCATTTAAACCCAGCTGTGACCATTGGTGTAGCCTTAAAAGGTGGTTTGCCTTGGGCTTCCGTTTTACCTTACATCCTAGCTCAGTTCGCAGGGGCTATGCTCGGTCAGATTTTGGTTTGGTTGCAATTCAAACCGCATTATGAGGCAGAAGAAAATGCAGGCAATATCCTGGCAACCTTCAGTACCGGGCCAGCCATCAAGGATACAGTTTCTAACTTGATTAGCGAAATCCTTGGTACCTTTGTTTTGGTATTGACAATCTTTGCTTTGGGACTGTACGATTTTCAGGCAGGTATCGGAACCTTTGCAGTAGGAACTTTGATTGTCGGTATCGGTCTATCACTAGGTGGGACAACAGGTTATGCTTTGAATCCTGCGCGTGACCTTGGACCTCGTATCATGCACAGTATCCTTCCAATTTCAAACAAGGGAGACGGAGACTGGTCTTATGCTTGGATTCCTGTTGTGGGACCTGTTATCGGTGCAGCCTTGGCTGTTCTTGTATTCTCGCTTTTCTAATCTGGAAAACAATTATTTTGATAGAGCTTAGGCAAGAGCCCAATTTCAGCAAAAAATGAAGTAAATCTTTTCACAATAAAACGCATAGTATCAAGTTTTTCAATACCTGATATTATGCGCTTTTCTTATCGTTAAGATTTTTTCTCCAGTCACTTTTTTCGATTGAAGATGTAAGTATTCTAATAACTAACTTCTTAGTACTAGCCAACAACGATAATCATAATTCCTCCTAAAATTAGGAATAATAAAGGCAATAGTTTTTGTTTTTTCATGTGAAATACCTCGCTTTTGTTTTCTTCTATTTTATGCTAAAATATTAAAAATCAAAAACTGTTCCCATATATGCTTGTTGGAGAGATATTATGAAAAAATTTGGAGAAATTTTTAAAAAGTTTCGAGAATCTAGAGGGTTTCGCTTAAAAGATGTCGAAAAAGCTGGTATATCAACATCGCAACTCTCACGTTTTGAAAAGGGAGAGACTGATTTAACCATTTCAAAATTTATGGCTATTTTGGATGAAATTAACATGCCTATTGATGAATTTATGTATGCTGTTCATGATTTTCATCGTGATGAACTGAACGAACTCTTATCAAAGGTTAGGCATTTTGTATCAAATCATGATGTTGATGGGTTGAAAAAATTACTTTATTCTCAGATGGAGTCAGATTCTAAACAAGAGAAATTTCATAAGCTTAACATTATTTTATTAAAAATTCGTTTACAAGATTTATCTGGAGAAGCTTATTATTCTGGTGATGATTTATCTTATCTAACTGACTATCTCTTTAGTGTTGAATATTGGGGATACTATGAATTATTGATTTTTTCAAATACTTTAGATGTCCTAAAACACGATGTCTTTATGGTTTTGGCTAGAGAGATGTCTAGACGTTCTGATTTTTATAAAGAAATTCCTAATAATAGACGATTGATTTCATCTATGCTATTGAATGGATATATCACATGTATTGAAAGAGGAAAATTTCTTGATGCTTTGTATTTTGAAAAACGATTAAACCAATGCTTTTTCACTGAAACTGAAATTTATGAACGGTTGGTGTTTCAGTATGCACAACATCTGTATCGATACAAAAAAGAGATGGATTGTAAAGCAATTATTGAAATGAGGAAGTGTATTGGAGCAATGAAATTAGCGGGAAGTAACCATTTGGCAAAGAATTATGAAAGGCATTTAGAAAAAATTTTAGTAAGTAAAAGGTAATACGCAGATATGGGAAAGAATTTCAAATTTTTTGTTGTTATTGTAAAATTGTTGTTGTAAGCTTACAAAATAATTTTTAAGAGGTGACTACTATGTCTATTGAATTTACAGAAGAAGAGCTTCTACAAATGAAAGCTATTGATGATATTATGACACCAGCTGAAGATCAGCCAAGTGGTATCATCGTTGGACAGCAGCATATTACTCGTCGTAGATACTAAATAATGGAGGAGATAGCATATGATCTATGAATTAGAAGATGGGGAGATAAAACCAATAGCTGAAAGTAATCCAGTTCACACGATTTCATTAGTATCAATCTATCAACAGAAGATTAGTGATAAATTTACGCTTTTAATTAATTCTTTTAAAAATAAAGTATTAGTTGTAGAAAGTGATAAAATAAAGAACAATATGATGAATGTTGATTCTTTTCTAAGTGAATGGTTTGAAACTCCCTCTTCTGATTTAGATCACTTTACTCCTGATAAACTTTATGATGAAAAATTATTGTTAGAATCTAGGAAAAAGATTCAAATTTCTTTAGCGATTACTTACTCTTGTAATTTACGGTGTAGCTATTGTTTTCAACAAAAATATGATGGTTTAGTAAGAAAACCGATAACTCTCGGTGAGTTGGATGAAACACTTGATAAAATTACAGCGCTTATTAGGGAAAATCCAGATTTAGAAGTTTCTTTAGGCTTATTTGGAGGAGAACCCTTGTTGCCTAAGAATGAGCCAATACTTGATAGAATTTTTCAGTATTGTGTTGATAAGAAATTAAAAATAGACATAACAACTAATGGAATTTTCTTACCATACTTTGCTAAAAAACTTATCATTTATAGAAGTATTATATCGGTTATTGCAATTACTGTTAATACATTACCAGAAACATATAAAGAGATAGTTAAAATAACCAAAGTAGCAAATAATACAGAGAAATTATTAGCTATCACGGATTTATTGTTAGATTATGGAATTGTGATGGATGTTGGAACAAATTTTGATAAGACAAATTTATATGAATTAGTTCCAATTTATTCTTATTTTAAGGAGAAAGGTTATTTTTCAAGAGAGAATTTTCATTGGAATATAGGAAGAGTGGATGATCGGTTATTTGATACTGGATATGATGACTATATTGTATCTGAGACAGATATTCTTTTAGAGTTGATGAAAATCACCGAACAAGTTCCTCTAAATCTCCATGCAGGTTTTATTCAAACATGTAAAAATTTGACCGATAAGTTAAAGTTGTCCTTTAATGAAGCTCAAACCAAAGGAGTGTATAATTACTGTTGGAACGTATCTCCTTATGATAGAGTTTTCTATGTTGATAATGAACTCAATCTATTTAGATGCACTGTTACAGTTGGACGTCCTCAGTATATTCTAGGAAATTTGCGTAACATTGACTTGATGTCTTATCAAAACGAAACAAAGACTTTTTTAGATTATAAAGATTGTCAAAGTTGTGAAATAGGTGGTCTATGCTCGGGAGGGTGCAAATTATCCGCTGATATCGATTTTTATAAACAATGTAAATGGGAAAAACAAGAATTTGAAAAATTTGTTAATCAAATTTTAATTCCAAAGTTGGAAACAAAGATGGGAGCGCTACATGTCTAATTCATTTGTCAAGTTGTTAGTCTCTCAATTGTTTGCAAATTTAGCAGATATTTTCTTTAGAGTAACAATCATTGCTAACATATACATTATTTCAAAATCAGTAATTGCCACATCACTAGTTCCCATTTTAATAGGGATATCCTCTTTTGTTGCGAGTCTTTTAGTTCCTTTAGTTACTAAAAGGTTAGCACTAAATAGGGTTTTATCTTTATCCCAATTTGGAAAGACTATATTATTATCGACACTGGTAGGGATGTTTATACTAATGCAATCAGTAGCGCCTTTGATGACCTATCTATTTGTTGTTGCGATTTCCATATTGGATGGTTTTGCAGCACCTGTTTCCTATGCTATTGTGCCACGCTATGCGACCGATTTGGGCAAGGCTAACTCAGCCTTATCAATGACTGGTGAAGCTGTTCAATTGGTGGGTTGGGGATTAGGTGGACTCTTGTTTGCAACAATTGGTCTCTTACCTACCACGTTTATCATTTTAATCTTGTATATCATTTCTAGCTTTCTGATGTTATTTCTTCCGAAGGCTGAAGTGGAGGTGTTAGAGTCAGAAACTAATCTTGAAATTTTGCTCAGAGGTTGGAAGTTAGTTGCCAAAGATCCTAGATTAAGACTTTTTGTATCAGCAAATTTATTGGAAATTTTCTCAAATACGATTTGGGTTTCTTCTATCATACTTGTCTTTGTAACGGAGTTATTAAATAAAACGGAAAGTTACTGGGGATATTCTAATACAGCATACTCTATTGGGATTATAATTAGTGGCTTAATTGCTTTTAGGCTATCTGAAAAGTTCCTCGCTGCTAAATGGGAAAGTATTCTTTTTTCTCTTGTAGCTATGGCAATAGTGACACTGACTATTCTATATTTTCCAAACGCACATATGTTTTTAGTATTTTCAGCTTTAGTTGGTATGTTATCGCAGCTAAAAGAAGTTCCTGAAAGTGTATTTCTTCAGGAAACAGTAGAGGAAAATAACTTGGTTAATGTCTATTCCGTTCTTGAAGTGATTTCGACATTAGCATTTTCAGTATTTGTTTTGCTAATGAGCTATATTACTGAGAATTTTGGTATTAGCATCAGTTTTTGGCTATCAGCCATTTGTCTGATGATAGAGGCTATTTTAATCTATATCAGACGAGATTATTTTAAATGAGAGACTGGTTAAAAAGTATTTAAAGTCAGAAAAGCGCATAGTATCAGGTGTTGAAACTTGATATTGTGCGTTTTATTATGGAAAGATTTACTTCATTTTCTACTGAAATGGAGTTTTACCTAGACTTCTCTATTTAAAATATTCATAGAAAAACCGCATAATCTTTAAAATTAGCTTAAATGTAATGAAAATGTACGGTAAACAATTGAAAAAATACTATATAAAGTGGTACAATGGTAGAAAAATAAGCTAGTAAGAATTACTCTTATTTTAGCGAAAAATTACAGAAATGAATGGTTTTTCTTGATGAAACAGAGAAAAGAATTGTACCTCTTTCTTGGTCGGACAGCCTTGTATTTTCTTATCTTTCTAGGGCTGCTTTACTTCTTTAGCTATCTTGGTCAGGGTCAAGGAAGCTTTATCTATAATGAATTTTAACTTGAAGGAGAATCCCTATTGTGTCAAATAAACCAATAGCAGATATGATTGAAACAATTGAGCATTTTGCTCAGACCCAGCCTAGCTATCCTGTTTATAATGTTTTAGGGCAGGAACACACTTATGGCGATTTAAAGGCTGATTCGGATAGTTTGGCTGCAGTCATCGACCAACTAGGCTTGCCAGAGAAGTCTCCTGTGGTCGTTTTTGGTGGCCAAGAGTATGAAATGTTGGCAACTTTTGTAGCGCTGACTAAGTCAGGACATGCCTATATTCCAATTGACAGCCATTCGGCCTTGGAGCGAGTTTCGGCTATTTTAGAAGTGGCAGAGCCAAGCTTGATTATTGCCATTTCAGACTTTCCATTGGAGCAGGTTTCGACACCGATAATGAATCTAGCTCAGGTTCAAGAAACCTTTGATAAAGAGACCAGCTATGAAATTACGCATCCAGTCAAGGGAGATGATAATTACTACATTATTTTTACTTCTGGTACGACTGGTAAGCCTAAAGGAGTGCAGATTTCCCATGATAACCTCCTCAGCTTTACCAACTGGATGATTACGGATAAGGAATTTGCGACACCAAGTCGTCCGCAAATGCTGGCTCAGCCACCTTATTCTTTTGACCTGTCTGTCATGTACTGGGCGCCGACCTTGGCACTAGGTGGTACGCTCTTCGCTCTTCCTTCAGCCATCACTCAGGACTTTAAGCAACTCTTTGCGACCATCTTTTCATTGCCAATCGCTATCTGGACATCAACACCGTCTTTTGCAGATATGGCCATGTTGTCTGAGGATTTCAACAGTGAGAAAATGCCTGGCATCACGCATTTCTACTTTGATGGGGAAGAATTGACGGTCAAAACGGCTCAAAAACTGCGCGAGCGTTTCCCAAATGCCCGTATTATCAATGCCTATGGCCCAACAGAAGCAACAGTAGCCCTATCGGCTGTTTCCGTGACAGACGAGATGTTAGCGACTCTCAAACGCCTACCAATCGGCTATACCAAGGCTGATTCTCCGACCTTTATCATTGATGAAGAAGGCAATAAACTGCCAAATGGTGAACAGGGAGAAATCATTGTTTCTGGACCAGCCGTTTCAAAAGGCTATATGAACAATCCTGAAAAAACAGCGGAAGCCTTCTTTGAATTTGAAGGACTGCCAGCCTATCACACAGGTGATGTGGGAACCATGACAGATGAAGGCTTGCTTCTCTACGGCGGACGTATGGACTTCCAAATTAAGTTCAACGGTTATCGCATAGAGTTAGAAGATGTCTCTCAAAACCTCAACAAGTCTCGCTATATTGAGTCTGCTGTTGCTGTTCCACGTTATAACAAGGACCACAAGGTACAAAATCTACTGGCCTATGTCATCTTAAAAGATGGTGTTCGTGAGCAGTTTGAGCGAGATATCGATATTACCAAGGCCATCAAGGAAGATTTGACAGATATCATGATGTCCTATATGATGCCGTCTAAATTCCTTTACCGAGACAGCTTGCCACTGACTCCAAATGGGAAAATTGACATCAAAGGATTGATTAACGAGGTGAATAAGAGATGATGGAGTTTTTTCAACAGCTTCCTCATTTAGAGCCATACGGCAATCCTCAGTATTTTGTCTATGTGATTGCTGCAACCTTCCCCATCTTTATCGGTCTCTTTTTCAAGAAACGCTTTGCCTGGTATGAAGTGCTGGTTAGTCTCTTCTTTATCGTCACCATGTTGGTGGGTGGGAAGACCAATCAATTGGCTGCTTTGGGTATTTACCTTTGCTGGGAAATATTGCTCGTACTCTTCTACAAGTATTATCGAAAAAGTAAGGATGGCAAGTGGGTCTTCTACCTAGTTAGCTTTCTATCCCTCCTCCCGATTATCTTTGTCAAGGTGCAACCAGCTATCAATGGAACGCAGTCTTTGCTTGGATTTTTGGGAATTTCTTACCTGACCTTTCGTTCGGTTGGGATTATCATCGAGCTGAGAGATGGAGTGATTAAGGATTTTACCCTCTGGGAATTCCTTCGTTTCCTACTCTTCATGCCGACTTTCTCGAGTGGTCCAATCGATCGCTTTAAGCGTTTTAATGAAAATTATCAGACCATTCCTGAGCGAGATGAGTTGATGGATATGCTGGATGAATCCGTTCGCTATATCATGTGGGGATTTTTGTACAAGTTTATCCTAGCTCATGTTTTAGGAGAGACCTTACTCCCTCCTCTGAAGAATCTAGCCTTGCAATCAGGTGGCTTCTTTAACCTCTATGCCTTGGCAGTTATGTATACCTTTGGTCTGGAACTCTTCTTTGACTTTGCAGGTTATTCTATGTTTGCCTTGGCCATTTCAAACTTGATGGGAATCCGTAGCCCGATCAACTTTAATAAGCCCTTTTTATCAAGGGATTTAAAGGAATTTTGGAATCGCTGGCACATGAGTCTCTCTTTCTGGTTCCGTGACTTTGTCTTTATGCGAATGGTCATGGTGTTGACCAGAAAGAAGGTCTTTAAAAATCGTAATGTAACCTCAAGCGTGGCTTATATTGTAAATATGCTGATTATGGGATTTTGGCATGGCGTGACCTGGTACTATATCGCCTATGGACTCTTTCATGGATTAGGCTTGGTCATCAATGATGCTTGGATTCGCAAGAAAAAAACGCTCAATAAGGAACGGAAAAAAGCAGGGAAGCCTGCTCTACCTGAGAATCGCTGGATTCAGTTGCTTGGCATGGTTGTCACCTTCCATGTCGTCATGCTGTCATTCTTAATCTTTTCTGGATTTTTGAATGATTTATGGTTTAAAAAATAAAGGAAATAAAATATGGATATCAAATCAGAAGTTATCGAAATTATTGATGAGTTATTTATGGAAGATGTTTCTGACATGATGGATGAAGATCTTTTTGATGCAGGTGTCTTGGATAGTATGGGAACGGTTGAGTTGATTGTGGAGATTGAAAACTGTTTTGATATTCGTGTCCCTGTGACAGAGTTTGGTCGCGACGACTGGAATACAGCTAATAAAATCATAGCTGGTATTGTGGAGCTACAAAATGCTTAAACGCTTATGGATGATCTTCGGACCGGTCTTGATAGCTGGTTTGTTGGTTTTTCTGCTCATTTTCTTTTATCCTACTGAGATGCGTCATAATCTAGGAGCTGAAAAGCGTTCAGCAGTGGCTACTACTATCGATAGTTTTAAGGAGCGAAGTCAAAAGGTCAGGGCGCTATCTGATCCAAATATGCGTTTTGTTCCTTTCTTTGGCTCCAGTGAATGGCTTCGTTTTGACGGTGCTCATCCTGCGGTATTAGCTGAGAAATACAATCGCTCCTACCGTCCTTATCTTTTAGGACAGAGGGGAGCTGCATCGCTTAACCAGTATTTTGGGATGCAACAGATGCTGCCACAGCTGGAGAATAAACAAGTTGTGTATGTTATCTCACCTCAGTGGTTCAGTAAAAATGGCTATGAGCCAGCAGCTTTTCAGCAGTATTTTAATGGAGACCAGTTAACCAGTTTTCTGGAACATCAATCTGGAGATCAGGCTAGTCAATATGCAGCGACTCGCTTGCTGCAGCAGTTTCCAAACGTAGCTATGAAGGATCTGGTTCAGAAGTTGGCAAGCAAAGAAGAATTATCGACGGCAGACAATGAAATGATTGAATTATTGGCTCGGTTTAATGAACGCCAAGCCTCCTTTTTTGGTCAGTTTTCGGTTAGAGGCTATATCAACTACGAGAAGCATGTAGCTAAGTATTTAAATACCTTGCCAGACCAGTTTTCTTATCAAGCAATAGAAGATGTTGTCAAAGCAGATGCTGAAAAAAATACTTCCAATAATGATCTGGGAATGGAGAATGATTTCTATAATAAGCAGATCAAGAAGGATTTGAAGAAATTAAAGGATTCTCAGAAAAACTTTACCTACCTTAAATCACCAGAGTATAATGACCTGCAGTTGGTGTTAACCCAGTTTTCTAAATCTAAGGTAAACCCGATTTTTATCATTCCACCTGTTAATAAAAAATGGATGGACTACGCTGGTTTACGAGAGGATATGTACCAACAAACGGTGCAGAAGATTCGCTACCAGTTAGAGAGTCAAGGTTTTACTAATATAGCAGATTTTTCTAAGGATGGTGGGGAGCCTTTCTTTATGAAGGACACCATTCACCTTGGTTGGTTGGGTTGGTTGGCTTTTGACAAGGCAGTTGATCCTTTCCTATCCAATCCCACACCAGCTCCGACTTACCATCTGAATGAGCGTTTTTTCAGCAAAGATTGGGCGACTTATGATGGAGATGTCAAGGAATTTCAATAGATAATAGTATGGAAGAGTTCAAGAATAAAGCCGATTTTTACGTTTTTTCTTGACTCTTTTTTTGCTTGTGATATAATTAACTGGTAAATAAAGTTTTAAGGAATAGTATTTTTCTCTTAAAAAAGAGAAGTCCAAAAGGAAAGGAGTCAGATATGAGACAGCTAGCGAAGGATATCGATGCTTTTTTGAATGAGGTGATTTTGCAGGCGGAAAACCAACATGAAATCCTAATAGGTCATTGTACTAGCGAGGTGGCCCTGACCAATACTCAGGAGCATATCCTCATGCTTTTGTCAGAGGAATCTTTAACAAATTCAGAGTTGGCCCGTCGCCTCAATGTCAGTCAGGCGGCAGTTACCAAGGCCATTAAATCTTTGATCAAGGAAGGGATGTTGGAAACATCTAAAGATCCTAAGGATGCGCGTGTGATTTTTTATCAGTTGACTGACTTGGCTCGTCCAATCGCTGAGGAGCATCATCATCACCATGAGCACACACTTTTAACCTATGAACAAGTGGCGACTCAGTTTACTCCAAATGAACAAAAAGTGATCCAGCGGTTTTTGACTGCTTTAGTAGGAGAAATCAAATAATGAGATATATTACGGTAGAGGATTTATCCTTCTATTATGATAAGGAGCCAGTTCTTGAACATATCAATTATAGTGTTGATAGTGGGGAATTTGTTACCTTGACAGGGGAGAATGGGGCAGCTAAGACGACACTGATTAAGGCCAGTCTTGGAATTCTCCAACCACGCATTGGTAAGGTAACCATTTCAAAGACAAATACGCAGGGTAAGAAATTGAGAATAGCCTACCTTCCTCAACAGATTGCCAGTTTTAATGCAGGTTTTCCAAGTACGGTTTATGAATTTGTCAAGTCGGGTCGCTATCCGCGAAAAGGTTGGTTCCGTCGTTTGAATGCTCATGATGAGGAGCATATCAAGGCTAGTCTGGACTCAGTTGGTATGTGGGAACACCGAGACAAACGCTTGGGGTCTCTATCTGGGGGACAGAAGCAGCGAGCAGTGATTGCGCGTATGTTTGCTTCGGATCCAGATATGTTTATCCTAGATGAGCCGACAACGGGGATGGATGCAGGAAGTAAAAATGAATTTTACGAACTCATGCACCACAGCGCCCATCATCATGGCAAGGCTGTTTTGATGATTACCCATGACCCTGAAGAAGTTAAGGATTATGCGGATCGCAATATTCATCTAGTCCGTAACCAAGACTCGCCATGGCGTTGTTTCAACGTTCATGAGAATGACCAGGAGGTGGGCCATGCTTAGTTTGTTATCTTATGACTTTATGCAACGCGCCTTTCTGGCCGTTATTGCCATGAGTCTTTTCTCGCCGGTATTGGGGACTTTCCTTATCTTGCGCCGTCAGAGTTTGATGAGTGATACCCTCAGCCACGTCTCGCTTTCAGGTGTAGCCTTTGGTCTGGTCCTAGGGATTTCTCCAACTATTTCTACGATTGCTATTGTCTTGATTGCGGCGGTCTTCCTGGAGTATCTCCGTACAGTTTACAAGAGCTTTATGGAAATCGGGACAGCTATCCTCATGTCAACAGGTCTGGCTGTTTCTCTGATTGTCATGAGCAAGGGTAAAAGCTCCAGTTCAATGAGTTTGGACCAATATCTCTTTGGTTCCATCGTGACTATCAGCGAAGAGCAGGTCGTTTCCCTCTTTGTCATTGCAGCGGTTGTTTTGATCTTGACCTTCCTCTTCCTTCGACCAATGTATATCCTGACCTTTGATGAGGATACGGCCTTTGTGGATGGCTTGCCCGTTCGTACCATGTCCATTCTTTTTAACATGGTGACAGGGGTGGCCATTGCCCTTATGATTCCTGCAGCAGGAGCTCTTCTGGTATCGACCATTATGGTCTTGCCAGCTAGTATTGCCCTGCGTCTGGGGAAAAACTTTAAATCGGTTATGCTACTTGCCAGTGCGATTGGATTTTTGGGAATGGTAGCAGGACTTTACATTTCCTACTATGCAGAAACACCTGCAAGTGCAAGTATTACTATTATTTTTGTAACTGTTTTCTTGCTAATTAGTTTAGTAAGACGTTTTATCAAATAGGAGAAGAACATGAAAAAAATTAGCTTATTGCTAGCCAGTCTATGTGCCTTGTTTTTAGTGGCTTGTTCCAATCAAAAGCAAGCAGATGGCAAACTCAATATCGTGACAACCTTTTACCCTGTCTATGAATTTACCAAGCAAGTAGCAGGAGATACTGCTAATGTAGAACTTCTCATCGGTGCTGGTACAGAACCCCATGAATACGAACCGTCTGCCAAGGCAGTTGCCAAAATCCAAGACGCAGATACCTTCGTTTATGAAAATGAAAACATGGAAACATGGGTCCCTAAATTGCTAGATACTTTGGATAAGAAAAAGGTGAAAACCATCAAGGCGACAGGTGATATGTTGCTTTTGCCAGGTGGCGAGGAAGAAGAGGGAGACCATGACCATGGAGAAGAAGGCCATCACCATGAGTTTGACCCCCATGTTTGGTTATCACCAGTTCGTGCCATTAAACTAGTAGAGCACATCCGTGATAGCTTGTCAGCAGATTATCCTGATAAAAAAGAGACCTTTGAAAAGAACGCAGCTGCCTATATCGAAAAATTGCAAGCCTTGGATAAGGCTTATGCAGAAGGCTTGTCTCAAGCCAAACAAAAGAGCTTTGTGACTCAGCACGCTGCCTTTAACTATCTTGCTTTGGACTATGGACTCAAACAAGTCGCAATCTCAGGTCTTTCTCCAGATGCAGAACCATCAGCTGCTCGTTTGGCAGAGTTGACAGAGTACGTCAAGAAAAATAAAATTGCCTATATCTACTTTGAAGAAAATGCTTCACAAGCTCTTGCTAACACACTTTCAAAAGAAGCAGGTGTCAAAACAGATGTCCTCAATCCTTTAGAAAGTCTGACAGAAGAGGACACCAAGGCGGGAGAAAATTATATCTCTATCATGGAGAAAAACCTCAAAGCTTTGAAACAAACAACAGACCAAGAAGGCCCAGCAATCGAGCCTGAAAAGGCAGAGGATACCAAAACAGTTCAAAATGGTTACTTCGAGGATGCAGCTGTCAAGGATCGCACCTTGAGTGACTATGCAGGTAACTGGCAATCAGTTTATCCTTTCCTTGAAGATGGTACGTTTGACCAAGTCTTTGACTACAAGGCTAAGTTGACTGGTAAGATGACTCAGGCTGAATACAAGGCTTACTATACAAAAGGCTATCAGACAGATGTCACTAAGATCAACATTACTGATAATACTATGGAATTTGTTCAAGGTGGACAAAGTAAGAAATACACTTACAAGTATGTCGGCAAGAAAATCTTGACTTATAAGAAAGGCAATCGTGGTGTGCGCTTCCTCTTTGAAGCCACGGATGCGGATGCTGGACAGTTCAAGTATGTTCAGTTTAGTGACCACAATATCGCCCCAGTTAAGGCAGAACATTTCCATATTTTCTTTGGAGGCACAAGCCAAGAAGCCCTCTTTGAAGAAATGGATAACTGGCCAACCTATTACCCAGATAACCTATCTGGACAAGAAATCGCCCAAGAAATGTTGGCGCATTGATGAGAAACCGATTAGTTCATAGGAGCTAGTCGGTTTTTTGATACTAGATGGCTAACTTCATTATAGACCTTTCAGAATTTTAAACAATAAATAAAGCTCTTGAAATATCTGGGCTTATATGTTAGAATGATTTTATCGGATAAGGTTCATTAGAATACTACCCCCTAACTACTGCCATAGTTAAGGGGTGTTTTGGTATATTCTACAGGAATAGAAAAAGACCCTCTAAACTTTGTAGAGAGCCTTAAAAAATCAAAATAAAAAGATAACCCCAGGCACATAGGAATGCTCAACCTTTCAGTCTACCCCATTCTGGGACCCAGCGTTTATCCTTCACAAGTTATCTTATTGAGTCCATTATATCACACTTATGGAAAATGTAAGAAATTTGTATAGTATTTTTAAATGAATTGATGAAAAATCAAATACCTTTCAGAACTAAGGAACTTTAAATAATAAATAAAACTCTTGAAATCTTAGCGCTTGTGTGTTAGAATAATTTTATCGGGTAAGGTTCATTAGAACACCAAATCCCTTAACTATGGCCGTAGTTAAGGGATTTTTTGACGTATCTTAGCGATTTAACGGGTGTTTACAGGCTAGTCATTCGGTCTACTTCTTACCATCTAGCCATTTGCAGACGAAATACAAGATAATTCCTGCTATGACGTCCGTTACAATAGTAAGAACGAGCTCTGGGGCAAGGTTCATTAGTTTCACCTCCTCTCACGAACCGTAAGGAACGTAATCGGTAACCGATGACAAAAATAGTATATCACATTAAATTTAGATCATCAACATTGCTTAATGCTTGAAATATTAGGACTTATATGCTAGAATGTAGTTAGTGTATAAGGTTCATTAGAACACCAAAGCCCCTAACTACTGCCATAGTTAAGGGCTTTTTTGACGTATCTTAGAGATTTAACGGGTGTTTATAGGCTAGTCAGTCGGTCTACTTCTTACCATCTAGCCATTTGCAGACGAAATACAAGATAATTCCAGCTATAACATCTGCTATAATAGTAAGAGCAAGCTCTGGTATAAGGCTCATTAGTTTCACCTCCTCTCACGAACCCATAGGAACGTAATCGGTAACCGATGACAAAAGTATTATACCACACTAAATTTAGATCATCAACCTCACTTAATGCTTGAACTATTGTAGATTATATGCTAGAATATAGTTAATTGATAAGGTTCATTAGAACACCAAAGCCCTTAACTATTGCCGTAGTTAAGGGCTTTTTTGACGTATCTTAGTGATTTAACGGGTGTTGATAGGCTAGTCACTCGGTCTACTCCTTACTATCTAGCCATCTGCAGACGAAATACAAGATAATTCCAGCTATAACATCCGCTATAATAGTAAGAGCGAGCTCTATGATAAGGCTCATTAGTTTCACCTCCTCTCACGAACCGTAAGGAACGTAATCGGTAACCGATGACAAAAATAGTATACCACAATAAATTTAGATCATCAAGGTCACTTAATTCTTGAAATATAGGGTATAGGCGACAAAGTCTTTAAAATCAGAAAAACGCATAATATCAGGTGTGCAAACTTGATACTATGCGTTTTCTTGTGGGAAGATTTACTCCATTTTCTCCTGAAATTGGGTATTTGTCCAGCCTCTGTTTTTAGGATTGCTGAGAAAATAATGTCATGTGGTGAATATTTGTAAATCAGTCAGCAGACAGAACGAATACTCTTCGAAAATCTCTTCACATCATGTCAGCTTCGTCTTGCCGTGTCCATGGGGGACTTGACTTCATCAGTTTTCAAATCTGTACTGTGAGCAAGCTGAGACTAGCTTCCTATTTGATTTTCATTGAATATCAGAAACCCATTCTCCATCAAATAATTCTACTGCGTCTAATAATTTTTGATCTGGCAAGGTGTCAGAAATAAAGGTTGTGTACTTAGAGAGGGGATTAATTTTAAAAAATCCAGTCTTGTAAAATTTAGAACTATCAATCAGTAAGATGGTTTCATGGGCTTTGTCAATAATATTCTTTTTTGAAATAGCTTGGCTGAGAGAAGCTTCATAAACATATTGGTCATCAATACCTCTTGCTGAACAAAATGCTAAATCGATATTAAAATGATCTAATAAAGAATTTTCCTTATCATAGTTGACCACGGAACAGGATTGATGTTTGACTTCTCCAGATGTGATAAAGATTTTGGAGCTATCTCTAACAGTCTCAGATAAGGTTTGTGCTGTATGTAGACCATTTGTAAAAATAATTAGATTATCTAGTTCGGCGAGATGAGGACAGAGTTCGTAGACAGTCGTACTGGAATCAAGATAAATACACATACCTGATCGAATAAAGTCTTTAGCGAGACTAGCGATTAGTCTTTTTTGCCTAGTACTTTCTCCTTCACGTATTTGATGAGAAAGTTCAATTGTGTTCATAGAGGACAGGGTCACGTATCCGTGCTTTCTTTTGATAAGACCTTGATTTTCTAAGAAAATTAAATCACGACGTAAGGTACTTGTGCTGGAGAAAGTGATTTCTGCCAGCTCTTTTACGGCAATTCTTTTTTTCTTTTTAATAATTTCAATCAATTCAAGTACACGTTCATCTTTTATCATAAGCTCCTCCTAATTTATCACTTCAACTATATTATAGCACAAATTGGAGAAATTTGAATTATTTTTATGTTTATGGAGTAAATATATGAATATTATTCAAGTAAGCGTTCATATATTGAAAAAATAAAATGTGGGGATTATAATAAAGTTAATCAAGGACGAAGAGAGAAGAAAAATGGAAGCGGTTTTAGCAATAGATTTAGGTGCGACTTCTGGAAGAGCAATCGTTGGTTACCTTTCTGAAAATAAACTAGTAATGGAAGAAATAAATCGCTTCTCTAATCTACCTATTAGAGTAAAAGGGCATTTATCTTGGGATGTTGACTTTCTACTAGCTAAAATTCTTGAAAGTATCCGATTGGCTAATACTAATTACAAGATTTTATCTGTCGGTATTGATACATGGGGTGTTGATTTTGGACTGATTGATAATGAAGGAAAACTGTTATCACAACCTGTTCACTATCGTGATGAAAGAACAAAAGGAGTGTTAAAGGAAATATCTGAAATTACTGAGTTAGAAAAATTATATTCAGAAACAGGAAATCAGCTTATGGAGATTAACACCTTGTTCCAACTCTTTAAGGTACGACAAGAATTTCCTAATTCGTTTTATAGTACGAATAAGATTCTTTTAATGCCAGATTTGTTTAATTATCTCTTGACAGGTAAGTTTGCAACTGAAAAAAGCATTGCTTCAACAACCCAACTCTTTGATCCGAGAAGTCAAAAGTGGAATCAGAATATCTTAAAACTATTTGAATTGGATTCAACTTTACTTCCTGAAATTGTTTCAGAGGGGAATGTCCTTGGAAGGATAAAAGAGGAGTATGGTTTAGGCGATATTCCTGTTGTGAATGTTTGTAGTCATGATACAGCAAGCGCGATTGTCTCAGTACCTAAGACAGAAGATAGTTTGTTTATTTCATCAGGGACTTGGTCTTTGGTTGGAGTGGAGCTTTCTTCACCTATTCTTAGTACCGAATCCTTCAGTTATGGATTTACAAATGAAGTCGGTAAAGATGGAGAGATTACATTTCTGAAGAATTGTACAGGGCTATGGATCATAGAGGAACTAAGACGTTCATTTGAACGAAGAGGGAAAGCCTATTCTTTTGATGATATTAGGACAGTGGTGGAGAAAGAAAAAGAAAATCTTCCTCTGATTGATACTGAATCAACTGAATTTGCAACAGAATCTGATATGTACAAGACTTTGACAGAATATCTAGCTTATCATCATGAAACTAGAGAGTGGACAGATGGACAACTATTTAAGATAGTCTATGAAAGTCTAGCTGAAACGTATAAGAAAACGATAGAGTTATTAGAAGAACTAACTCATAAGTCTTATAAAAGGATATATGTGATTGGAGGAGGTGCTAGAGCCAGTTACTTTAATCAAATGATTGCTGATAGAACTGGTAAAGAGGTTCTTACAGGTTCGACTGAAGCTACAGCTGTGGGGAATATTGTTGTGCAGCTCATAGCTATGGGACAATTAAAAGGGATGGAAGAAGCTCACCATGTTATTGAGGAGTTCCTAAAATTAGAGAGTTATTACTCCCAAAAGAATTAAAAAGATTGAGAGTTTGTAAATTTGCCTCCCTCCCCCTTCTTAAGTTTTGTACAAGAAGGGGGGATAATTGGTGAATTGAAAAATCTTTAGTGTTTTGATATGAGGAGGACAAGAATGTCAGACGTAAAACAAGAATTAATTAAATATGGCAAGAAGCTAGTAGAAACAGATTTGACGAAAGGAACAGGTGGAAATCTCAGTGTTTTCGATCGTGAAAAACAATTGATGGCAATTACCCCGTCGGGTATTGATTTCTTTGAAATCAAAGAATCCGATATTGTAGTGATGGACATTAATGGAAATGTTGTAGAGGGAGAACGCATGCCATCTAGCGAGTGGTATATGCATTTGATTCAATATCAAACTCGTGATGATATCGATGCAATTATCCATGCTCATACAACTTATGCAACAGTATTAGCTTGTCTCAGAGAACCACTTCCGGCGAGTCATTATATGATTGCAGTGGCAGGGAAAGATGTTCGGGTAGCTGAGTATGCAACATATGGTACGAAAGAATTGGCTGTGAATGCGGCTAAAGCAATGGAAGGTCGTAGAGCAGTTTTACTAGCGAATCATGGAATTTTAGCAGGTGCACAAAATTTATTGAATGCATTTAATGTTGTTGAAGAAGTTGAATATTGTGCAAAAATTTATTGTTTAGCTAAGAATTTTGGAGAGCCAGTAGTCCTTCCTGATGAGGAGATGGAATTGATGGCAGAAAAATTTAAAACATACGGTCAGAGAAAATAGGGAGGATATTAATGTTAAAACATATACCGAAAAATATTTCTCCAGATTTATTGAAGACTTTAATGGAAATGGGACATGGAGATGAAATAGTATTAGCTGACGCGAATTATCCTTCTGCCTCATGTGCAAATAAGCTAATTCGTTGTGATGGTGTAAATATTCCAGAATTATTAGATTCCATTCTGTATTTAATGCCATTAGATAGTTACGTCGATAGTTCAATTCAGTTTATGAACGTTGTTTCGGGTGATGATATTCCTAAGATATGGGGTACCTATAGACAGATGATTGAAGCTCATGGTACAGATCTTAAAACGATTACTTATCTTAGAAGAGAAGACTTTTATGAACGTAGTAAGAAAGCTTATGCTATTGTTGCTACAGGAGAAACTTCACTTTATGCTAATATTATCCTTAAGAAAGGAGTAGTTGTTGAAAGAGAAAATGTTTAATAGAGGAATTTTAGTTGCTAGTCATGGTAATTTTGCTAGCGGAGCTCTCATGACAGCAGAAATGTTTGTTGGTGAAACAATAAATGATAGAGTTAGGACATTAGGTTTGATGCCTGGAGAGAATATTGTAGAGTTTGAACATTATTTTAAAAATCAAGTGAATGAACTATTAGACTCAAATCAAGAGGTGATCGTTTTGACTGACTTGATTGGAGGAAGTCCTAATAATGTGGCTTTGTCACAGTTTTTAAATTTGGATTCAGTTGATATTGTAACAGGGTTTAATATCCCTCTACTAGTGGAATTAATATCAAGTTATGATTCAAAAATCAATTTAGAAGAAATTGTTCAAAATGCTCAAAATAGTTTGTTTAATGTTAAACAACAACTTAATGTAGAGGAGGAAGAGGATTTATGTCTATAGAGTTTGTTCGTATTGATGACCGTCTGGTACATGGTCAAGTTGTCACTACGTGGCTAAAAAAGTATGATATTGAGCAAGTTATCATTGTTAATGATCGCATCTCAGAAGATAAAACACGACAATCTATTTTAAAGATTTCTGCACCGGTAGGTTTAAAAATTGTTTTCTTTAGTGTAAAACGGTTTGTGGAAGTTTTAAACTCTGTGCCAATAAAAAAGAGAACAATGCTGATATATACAAATCCAAAAGATGTGTATGATTCTATTGAAGGAAATTTAAAATTGGAGTACCTCAATGTAGGACAGATGAGTAAAACGGAGGAAAATGAAAAGGTAACTGGAGGTGTAGCTCTAGGTGAAGAAGATAAATATTATTTTAAGAAAATAGTTGATAAGGGAACGAGAGTTGAAATTCAAATGGTTCCCAATGATAAAGTTACAATGTTGGAAAAATTTTTATAAAAATAATTTAAGGAGGTACAGTATATGCTATTCACACAAGCATTACTGGTGACATTAGTTGGGATTATTGCCACTATTGACTATAATGGACCGTTATTTATGATTCACCGTCCGTTAGTGACAAGTGCAATGGTTGGCTTAGTCTTAGGAGATTTCACCCAAGGTGTTCTTATTGGTTCAGCTCTTGAATTAACTTGGCTCGGTGTAACAGGTATTGGAGGTTACACTCCACCGGATACTATTTCAGGTGCGATTATTGGTACTGCATTTGGTATTTTATCTGGTCAAGGAGAAACTGCTGGTATCGCTATAGCAGTTCCAATTGCAGTTGCTACCCAACAGTTGGATGTTCTTGCAAAAACTTTAGATGTTTATTTTGTGAAAAAAGCTGATAATGATGCTAAAAACGGAGATTATTCAAAGATCGGTTTTTATCATTATTCAAGTTTGGTTTTAATCACGTTATTTAAAATTGTGCCAATTTTCCTAGCTATTATGCTTGGAGGGGAATATGTGGCAGACTTGTTTGCTAAGGTTCCACCAATCGTTATGCAGGGACTTAACTCTGCAGGTGCTTTACTACCTTCAATTGGTTTTGGTATGCTTTTAAATATGATGCTCAAGAAAAATATGTGGGTATTCTTGTTGATTGGCTTCATTTGTTCTGTGTATGGAGGAATGTCAACCATTGGGATCTCACTAGTTGGTATTGCGGTAGCATACTTCTACGATATGATTGGAAGTAAACCACAAGAAACAACTTCAAATAGTGATGTTGAGGAGGATCTTGATCTATGATGAATAATAAAGTAACTAAAGTTGAACTTAAAAAAGTTTTCAAACGAAGTTTTATGTATGGTTCTTCATGGAACTATGAGAGAATGCAGAACCTAGGTTTTCTATATACAATTCTTCCAGTATTGAAAAAACTATATCCAGACAAAGATTCAGCTTCTCCTGCTATGAAACGTCACCTTGAGTTTTTCAATACTCATCAAACAGCGGCACCATTTATTCTTGGAGTTACTTCTGCTATGGAAGAACAAGAAGGAAATGAAGGTGCAGATTCAATTACTGGTATTAAAGTTGGTTTGATGGGGCCGCTGGCTGGTCTAGGAGATAGTTTGTTCTGGCTGACATTAGTTCCTATCTGTTTTAGTATTGGTGCGTCTTATTCTAAAGACGGCGGTGCTTTAGGTATCTTTATCGCCTTAATATTGTTTAATGTTATTAATATTCCTGTTAAATATTTCGGTTTGAAATATGGCTATACTAAGGGTTCTAGTCTTATCCAAGAAAATAATACAAAAGGGACATTGAATCGCGTTACGAGTATGGCGACAGCATTAGGGCTAGTATTAGTGGGTGGTTTGATTCCATCAATGGTTGGTATTAATTTTGGATTAGAATTTAAGCAGGGGGAACTTGTTATTTCTGTTCAAGAAATGATTACAAAATTAATTCCAGGATTTATCCCTATGGCTTTGACTTTATTAATGTGTAAATTAATTAGAAAAGGGAAAAATCCGGTTGTACTAATCTTTAGTGTTATGGCTATTGGAGTTATCCTAGTTGTTTTAGGAATTTTGAAGTAGTAGAAAGTGTGGAGGTGGTATTTGGGATATCACCTCCATTTTGGAAGAGAGGTAAAGAGTGAAATTATGGTATAAGAAAGCTGCCTCAAATTGGAATGAAGCCTTGCCGATTGGGAACGGTCATTTAGGTGGTATGATTTATGGTTCAGCTACAAAAGAATGTATTCAACTAAATGATGAGACTATTTGGTATAGAGGAAAGTCAGATAGAAATAATCCAGACTCACTATTGCATCTTAAAAAAATTCGGGAATATCTTTTAGATGGAGAAGTTCAGAAAGCCGAAGAATTGATAAAGTTAACAATGTTTGCTACCCCAAGAGATCAAAGCCACTATGAATTACTTGGGGAACTTTACATTGAGCATATAGATATTCAGTCTTCTGCTCTTTCATTGTATGAAAGAGAGCTAGATTTAGATACAGCTATTTCTAATGTTGTGTTTGAGCCTAATGGTTGTAATTTACAAATAAAAAGAGAATATTTTACGAGTTTTAATAAGAATATTTTATGTTGCCGTATAGTGTCATCAGTTCAAAACACATTAAATTTAAACATTAATTTGGGTAGAAATAAACGGTTTAATGATGAAGTATCTAAACTGGATTCAAGTACAATTTTAATGTCGGCCTCTGCTGGAGGTAGAAAAGGTGTTCAGTTTAAAGTAGTATGTCATTCTAAGGTTACGGATGGTGAAGTAAGTGTATTGGGAGAGACAATAGTTATTCGGAATGCTACAGAGGTATTTCTTTATCTCAAATCAATGACGGATTATTGGGGAGACATAGATATTTCTTCTCTTCAGGGAGAATTTAGTAGCATTGATTACTTTACAGAAAAAGATGAACATGTAAAAAAATATCAGGAGCAATTTAATAGAGTTGATTTTAAACTACACTATAGTAAAGATTGTCTGATCATTCCAACGAATCTACTTCTTGAAAACACTAAAAAGTATAGTAACTACTTGACTAATTTGTTATTTCATTATGGAAGATATCTGTTAATATCGTCTAGTCAGCCGAATGGTTTACCTGCCAATCTTCAAGGAATATGGTGTGATGAATTAAATCCAATTTGGGGTTCTAAATATACAATTAATATTAATACTCAAATGAATTATTGGATGGTAGGGCCATGTGATCTACCAGAAGTAGAATATCCATTATTTGATATGCTCGAAAGAATGAGAGAACCGGGAAGACTAACCGCTACGAAAATGTATGGAGCTAGAGGTTTTACAGCACATCATAATACGGATGGTTTTGGCGATACGGCTCCCCAATCTCATGCCATGGGGGCTGCAATTTGGGTATTAACTATTCCATGGTTATGTACACATATTTGGGAACACTATTTATATTTCCAAGATGAGCGTATTCTTACGGAACATTTTGAAATGATAAAAGAAGCATTTCTTTTCTTTGAAGATTATTTATTTGAGGTGGATGGCTACTTGATGACAGGTCCAAGTGTCTCACCGGAAAATAAATATCGCTTAAAAAATGGTATTGAAGGAAATGCTTGTCTATCATCTACAATTGATAATCAAATTCTAAGATATTTTTGTGATTCATGCATTGGCATTGCAAAACAATTAGGAGACAATTCGGATTTTATTAGTCGTGTGAAGGAGTTAAAAAAGAAATTACCTAAAACAAAAATAGGTAGTAATGGGCAAATACAAGAATGGCTAGAGGATTATGAAGAAGTAGAGCCTGGTCATAGACACATTTCACCTCTATTTGGGCTTTATCCTTATAATGAGATTGATATTTATAAAACTCCTGAATTAGCAGAAGCAGCGGAAATCACTATAAATAGGAGATTATCAAATGCTAACTTTTTATCTTCGCAGGATAGGGAACAAGCGATTAATAATTGGTTAGTAAGTGGTTTGCATGCTAGTACACAAACAGGTTGGAGCGCTGCATGGTTGATTCATTTTTTTGCGAGACTATATCAAGGTGAGCCTGCTTATAACCAGATTAATGGTTTGTTAAATAATGCGACTCTTGGGAATTTATTTCTTGACCATCCACCATTTCAAATTGATGGTAATTTAGGTTTGGTGAGTGGAATTTGTGAATTATTAGTACAGAGCCATCATAATTGGTTATCACTAATTCCAGCTTTACCTTCTGCTTGGTCAGAAGGAGAAGTGAAAGGCCTCAGAGTAAGAGGAGGATATAAGGTATCATTTGCTTGGGAAAATGGGGATATAACATTTCTAAAATTGGAAGGAGGAAACAAAGATCAAAAAGTAAGAGTAAGAATATATGGCAAAAATACTGATGTACAAAATATTGAATTGGTATTTAATTCAGAAAAAATTATTGAGTTAAATTTTTAGGTATAAGTCATGAATAAAGAAAAAATAAAAAGAAAATTAATCACAATACTGTTTGTATGTATTGGGATGTTATGTTTTGGATTGTTAGCAGGAGTTAAGGCTGATAATCGTGTTCAAATGAGAACGACGATTAATAATGAATCGCCATTGTTGCTTTCTCCGTTGTATGGCAATGATAATGGTAACGGATTATGGTGGGGGAACACATTGAAGGGAGCATGGGAAGCTATTCCTGAAGATGTAAAGCCATATGCAGCGATTGAACTTCATCCTGCAAAAGTCTGTAAACCAACAAGTTGTATTCCACGAGATACGAAAGAATTGAGAGAATGGTATGTCAAGATGTTGGAGGAAGCTCAAAGTCTAAACATTCCAGTTTTCTTGGTTATTATGTCGGCTGGAGAGCGTAATACAGTTCCTCCAGAGTGGTTAGATGAACAATTCCAAAAGTATAGTGTGTTAAAAGGTGTTTTAAATATTGAGAATTATTGGATTTACAATAACCAGTTAGCTCCGCATAGTGCGAAATATTTGGAAGTTTGTGCCAAATATGGAGCGCATTTTATCTGGCATGATCATGAAAAATGGTTCTGGGAAACTATTATGAATGATCCGACATTCTTTGAAGCGAGTCAAAAATATCATAAAAATTTGGTGTTGGCAACTAAAAATACGCCAATAAGAGATGATGCGGGTACAGATTCTATCGTTAGTGGATTTTGGTTGAGTGGCTTATGTGATAACTGGGGCTCATCAACAGATACATGGAAATGGTGGGAAAAACATTATACAAACACATTTGAAACTGGAAGAGCTAGGGATATGAGATCCTATGCATCGGAACCAGAATCAATGATTGCTATGGAAATGATGAATGTATATACTGGGGGAGGCACAGTTTATAATTTCGAATGTGCCGCGTATACATTTATGACAAATGATGTACCAACTCCAGCATTTACTAAAGGTATTATTCCTTTCTTTAGACATGCTATACAAAATCCAGCTCCAAGTAAGAAAGAAGTTGTAAATAGAACAAAAGCTGTATTTTGGAATGGAGAAGGTAGGATTAGTTCATTAAACGGATTTTATCAAGGACTTTATTCGAATGATGAAACAATGCCTTTATATAATAATGGGAGATATCATATTCTTCCTGTAATACATGAGAAAATTGATAAGGAAAAGATTTCATCTATATTCCCTAATGCAAAAATTTTGACTAAAAATAGTGAGGAATTGTCTAGTAAAGTCAACTATTTAAACTCGCTTTATCCAAAACTTTATGAAGGAGATGGGTATGCTCAGCGTGTAGGTAATTCCTGGTATATTTATAATAGTAATGCTAACATCAATAAAAATCAGCAAGTACTGTTGCCTATGTATACTAATAATACAAAGTCGTTATCGTTAGATTTGACGCCACATACTTACGCTGTTGTTAAAGAAAATTCAAATAATTTACATATTTTATTGAACAATTACAGGACAGATAAGACAGCTATGTGGGCATTATCAGGAAATTTTGATGCATCAAAAAGTTGGAAGAAAGAAGAACTAGAGTTAGCGAACTGGCTAAGCAAAAATTATTCCATCAATCCTGTAGATAATGACTTTAGGACAACAATACTTACATTAAAAGGGCATACTGGTCATAAACCTCAGATAAATATAAGTGGCGATAAAAATCATTATACTTATACAGAAAATTGGGATGAGAATACCCATGTTTATACCATCGCGGTTAATCATAATGGAATGGTAGAGATGTCTATAGATACTGAGGGAACGGGACCAGTTTCTTTCCCAACACCAGAGAAATTTAATGATGGTAATTTGAATATAGCATATGCAAAACCGACAACACAAAGTTCTGTAGATTACAATGGAGACTCTAATAGGGCTGTGGATGGTAACAGGAATGGTAATTTTAACTCTGGTTCGGTAACACACACTAAGGCAGATAATCCCTCTTGGTGGGAAGTCGATTTGAAAAAAATGGATAAAGTTGGGCTTGTTAAAATTTATAATCGCACAGATGCTGAGACTCAACGACTATCTAATTTTGATGTGATTCTATATGATGATAATAGAAACGAAGTTGCTAAGAAACATGTTAATAGTTTGTCGGGTGAATCTGTTAGTCTAGATTTCAAAGAAAAAGGAGCAAGGTATATTAAAGTTAAATTACTAACGAGTGGTGTGCCTTTGAGTTTAGCAGAAGTAGAGGTTTTTAGAGAATCAGATGGTAAGCAATCTGAAGAGGATATAGATAAAATAACAGAAGATAAAGTAGTCTCTACAAATAAGGTAGCTACTCAAAGTTCAACCAATTATGAGGGTGTAGCTGCTTTAGCAGTTGATGGTAATAAAGATGGAGATTACGGACATCATTCGGTGACTCATACTAAGGCAGATTCTAATGCTTGGTGGCAGGTCGATCTGGGAGAAGAGTTTACGGTTTCTAAAGTTGATATTTATAATAGAACAGATGCCGAACCTCAGCGTTTATCTAATTTTGATGTTATTTTTCTATCTTCATCAGGAGAAGAAGTTTTTAGAAGACATTTTGATAAAGTAGTTGATGGTTTGTTATCTTTAAAAGTACCTTCTGTAGGGGCTAAGCTAGTCAAAATAGAATTAAAATCAGCAGCTATTCCGTTAAGTTTAGCGGAAGTTGAAGTCTATGGTTCAAAGAGAACACCGAAGAAACTTTCTAATATTGCATTAACAAAAGAAACTAGACAAAGTTCAACGGATTACAATGGTTTTTCTCGTCTAGCGGTTGATGGAAATAAAAACGGAGATTATGGTCATCATTCAGTGACTCATACCAAAGGAGATTCTCCTTCATGGTGGGAGATAGATTTAGCTCAAACCGAAGAATTAGAAAAGTTAATTATTTATAATAGAACAGATGCTGAAATTCAGAGATTATCAAATTTTGATATTATTATATATGATTCAAATGATCATGAAGTTTTTACACAACATATTGACAGTTTAGAAAGCAATAATCTATCCATAGACTTAAAAGGACTGAAGGGAAAAAGGGTTAGAATTTCTTTGAGAAACGCAGGAATTCCTTTAAGTTTGGCAGAGGTAGAGGTTTATACTTATAAGTAATTTTAAAAATTATTATCCAGGCTACCGTAAATATAATGGCGATGGTAGTATGAAAGAAACAGAAAAATAAGAGGAAAATATTATGATTCAACATCCACGTATTGGTATTCGTCCGACTATTGATGGTCGTCGTCAAGGTGTACGCGAATCACTTGAAGTACAAACAATGAACATGGCTAAAAGTGTGGCAGATCTTATTTCAAGCACATTGAAATATCCAGATGGAGAACCTGTGGAATGCGTGATTTCTCCATCTACTATTGGCCGTGTACCGGAGGCTGCAGCTTCACATGAGTTGTTTAAAAAGTCAAATGTTTGCGCAACAATTACAGTTACACCATGCTGGTGTTATGGTAGTGAAACTATGGATATGTCTCCAGATATTCCTCATGCTATTTGGGGATTTAATGGAACAGAACGTCCAGGAGCTGTCTATCTTGCAGCTGTACTAGCGTCCCATGCTCAAAAAGGGATTCCAGCGTTTGGTATTTATGGTAGAGATGTTCAGGAAGCTAATGATACAGATATTCCAGAAGATGTCAGAGAAAAACTTTTACGTTATGCGCGCGCAGCTCTTGCAACTGGCTTGATGAGAGACACTGCTTACCTATCAATGGGTAGTGTTTCGATGGGGATTGGCGGTTCTATTGTAAATCCAGATTTCTTCCAAGAATACTTAGGAATGCGAAATGAATCGGTAGATATGACGGAGTTCACGCGCCGTATTGACCGTGGTATTTATGACCCAGAAGAGTTTGAACGTGCTATGGTTTGGGTAAAAGAACATATCAAAGAAGGAGTTGACCGAAATCGTGAGGATTTGATTCTTTCTAAAGAAGAAAAAGAAAAACAATGGGAATTTGTTGTAAAAATGTTCATGATTGGTCGAGATCTTATGCAGGGAAATCCTCGTTTAGCAGAGCTTGGTTTTGAGGAAGAAGCAGTTGGTCACCATGCTTTAGTAGCTGGTTTCCAAGGTCAACGTCAGTGGACAGATCATTTCCCAAATGGGGACTTTATGGAAACTTTCCTCAATACTCAGTTTGACTGGAATGGCATTCGAAAACCATTTGTATTTGCTACAGAGAACGATTCACTAAATGGTGTGTCTATGCTCTTTAATTATCTATTAACAAATACTCCACAAATCTTTGCTGATGTACGTACTTATTGGAGTCCAGAGGCTGTTGAACGTGTAACGGGACATACTTTAGAGGGTCGTGCTGCAGCCGGATTCTTACATCTGATCAACTCAGGTTCTTGTACATTGGATGGTACAGGTCAAGCTACTCGAGATGGCAAACCTGTTATGAAACCATTCTGGGAGTTGGATGAAAGTGAAGTACAGGCTATGCTTGAAAACACAGACTTCCCACCAGCAAACCGCGAATACTTCCGTGGAGGAGGATTCTCAACTCGTTTCTTGACGAAGGGTGATATGCCAGTAACAATGGTACGTCTCAATCTTCTAAAAGGGGTTGGTCCAGTGCTACAAATTGCAGAAGGTTACACACTTGAACTTCCTGAAGATGTTCACCATACTTTAGATAATCGTACAGATCCAGGATGGCCAACTACTTGGTTTGCTCCACGTTTGACCGGAAAAGGTGCTTTCAAGTCTGTCTATGACGTCATGAATAATTGGGGAGCCAATCACGGAGCGATAACCTATGGACACATTGGTGCAGACCTGATTACCTTGGCTTCTATGTTGAGAATTCCTGTCAATATGCATAATGTATCTGAGGAAGATATCTTTAGACCTAAAAATTGGTCTTTATTTGGAACAGAAGATTTAGAATCAGCGGACTATCGTGCATGTCAGTTGTTGGGACCACTACATAAGTAAAACTTGTTTGTATAGGAGGTGAGCTTACGTCCCTCCTATCCTTTCAAAAAACATTTGTTAAACATTTCACAAATAATTGAAAACGAATACAAAAAGTAATATAATGATGTTAAGTAAATAGCGCGGAGGCGCAGGAGGAAAATTATATGGCGACATTTTACGTTCCGGCAGTCAACCTTATTGGTAAAGGTGTTGTAAATGAAGTAGGTCCTTATATCAAGGAACTTGGCTATAAAAAGGCACTTTTGGTGACAGATAAGTACATCGAAGGCAGTGACATTTTGCCTAAGGTTTTAAAACCGCTAGATACAGAAGGAATCGAATATGTCATCTTTAGCGATGTAGAGCCAAACCCTACTTGTAAGAATGTCACAGATGGGGTAGCTGCTTTAGAAGAACATGGCTGTGACTTTATCATCAGTCTTGGTGGGGGCTCTCCACAGGATGCAGCTAGTTGTATCTCTATCATAGCTACAAATGGAGGAAAACCACAGGATTATGAGGGGCTTCATAAGTCTGCTAAAAAAGGCTTGCCAGTTGTGGCTATCAATACAACGGCAGGCACTTCTGCAGAAATCACTATTAACTATGTCATTACCGATGAAGAACGCAAGGTTAAGATGGTCATGGTTGACAAGAATAGCCTTGCTCTTATCTCTGTTAATGACCCGGAATTGATGCTCTCTAAGCCTAAAGGATTGACTGCAGCGACAGGTATGGATGCTCTGACGCACGCTGTGGAGGCTTTGGTAACACCTGGTGCTTATGATGTGACTAAGAAACTCTCTATCGGAGCAATTGAGCTTATCAAGGAATACCTTCCTCGTGCAGTGGCAAACGGACACGACATTGAAGCGCGTGAAGGCATGGTCAATGCCATCTTCCTTGGTGGTATGAGCTTTAACAATGCAGGTCTTGGTTATGTTCACTCAATGGCTCACCAACTTGGCGCAGTATATAATTTGCCACACGGTGTTTGCTGTGCCATGTTGCTACCAGTTATAGAACGTGAAAATGCTAAACGTGTTCCGAAAGCTTTCCGCAATGTTGCCAAGGCCTTGGGACTTCATGTGGAAGGTAAATCAGATGAAGAGTGTGCTGATTATGCAATTGCTGAAATTGAGAAACTGTCTGAAACAGTAGGTATTCCTAAGAAACTGACTGAGCTTGGTATTGAAGAAAAAGATTTCGACTTTGAATACCTTTCTAAGAATGCCTTGATTGATGCCTGCGCACCAGGAAATCCATTTATGCCAACCTTAGAAGAAACGATTGCTTTTTATAAAGAGTTGTTTTAGCTAGGAATTAGACGACAATGTGACAATTCACCTCTAATTAGTGACATTTCAGGAAAAATCGCAGTAAAAACGGCACAGCCTTCTTTAAATGTGCTATAATACTAGAAAAAAATAATGATGGAGGTCGTCGCGATGATAACAACATTTTTGATGATTTTTGTGGTGGTTTGTGTGCTCCTATTGGTGATAGTCACACTGAGTACAGTTTATGTGGTTCGTCAGCAGTCGGTGGCGATTATTGAGCGCTTTGGGAAATACCAAAAGGTTGCCAATAGCGGTATTCACATTCGCTTGCCTTTTGGGATTGACTCGATTGCAGCGCGGATTCAGTTGCGTTTGTTGCAAAGCGATATTGTGGTTGAGACTAAGACCAAGGACAATGTGTTCGTGATGATGAATGTGGCGACTCAGTACCGTGTCAATGAGCAGAGCGTGACAGATGCCTACTATAAACTCATGCGTCCAGAATCTCAGATTAAATCTTATATCGAAGACGCCCTTCGCTCTTCTGTTCCAAAATTAACCTTGGATGAATTGTTTGAGAAAAAAGATGAGATTGCCCTTGAAGTCCAACACCAAGTTGCGGAAGAAATGACTACTTACGGTTATATTATTGTGAAAACCTTGATTACCAAGGTTGAACCAGATGCAGAAGTTAAGCAATCCATGAATGAAATCAATGCGGCGCAACGTAAGCGGGTCGCAGCGCAAGAATTGGCAGAAGCCGATAAGATTAAAATTGTCACTGCAGCTGAAGCCGAAGCAGAAAAAGACCGCCTTCATGGTGTGGGGATTGCCCAACAACGTAAGGCGATTGTGGATGGATTGGCAGAGTCTATCACCGAACTCAAGGAAGCCAATGTTGGCATGACAGAAGAGCAAATCATGTCCATCCTCTTGACCAACCAGTATTTGGATACTTTGAATACCTTTGCCTCTAAAGGAAATCAAACAATCTTTTTACCAAATACGCCAAATGGTGTGGATGATATCCGTACTCAAATCTTGTCAGCCCTTCGTGCTGAGAAGAAATAATAGACTAATACTCTTCGAAAATCAAATTCAAACCACGTCAGCGTCGCCTTGCCGTAGATATATGTAACTGACTTCGTCAGTCTTATCTACTACCTCAAAATGGTATTTTGAGCAACCTGCGGCTAGCTTCCTAGTTTGCTCTTTGATTTTCATTGAGTACAAAGAGCTTGGCAACAGGCTCTTTTTGCATTGCATTTGTTAAGAAAAGCAAATAACATTGATATACATTTAACTAAAAATTATTGTATGTTGTCTACTTTAATTAGGAATAATAAGGGAATAACTAGAAAGATTTGTGAATACAGACTATTTCTGATATACTAAATATACAGTAATAATGAATGATGGGAGATGAGATGAAAGAATTTCAATTTGAGAGAAAGCAGCGTTTTTCTTTGAGGAAATATGCAATAGGAGCTTGTTCAGTCTTGCTAGGAACGAGTTTATTTTTTGCTGGTATGGGGGCTCAACCCGTACAGGCTACAGAAACGACTTCAACACTAATTTCAAGTCATTATTTGGATGAGCAGGATTTACCTGAAAAGCTGAAATCTGAGTTGCAATGGTTTGAAGAAAATAAGATTGAGGTAAAAGAGGGAAAAGAATACTACTTTATCTATCGAAAATTGGCTACAAGATTACCAGAAACAGGTCTGTTTTCTAATGATGGGATGTTTATCTTGGGAGCAGGATTATTATTGCTTTCCTTCACTTTAATCAAGAGAAAAAAGGGAGCGTCTTACTTCCTTGTGACTGTCTTTGCTGTTGGTGGTTGGGGAGCATCCATCTCTGCTATTGAAAATCTGGTAGAATTGCAACCGGCCCTTGTTAAGAGAGTAGAAGGTCAGTTTTTACCAAGTCCTGAAACAGTCCAAGGATATGAATTTACGGGATATTATTTGGTAAGAGATAGTGCTAGCAAGGAACTTTCTGTTGATAAGGTAGAGTCGCCAGCATTATCTCAAAAGGAGGAAAGTTCAGAACCTCAATCTAAGAAGATTGTACCACAGACTGCATCTCATTTTAGCTCAACTGAAGACCTTGTGCAATCTCCTCAACCATCCTACGCAGTTGAGAAAATTGTTGAAGCTCCTGTAAGTAAACAAGCACCTGCTGAAATTGGATCTATAGGGGCTAAGGAGGAAGTTGCAGGAAATCCCCAAGGAGAACAACCGAAAGCATAAAATAATAGTGATTATAAAACAAGTCCTGAGGAAGGTGTGTTAAATGCCACAGTAGAGAAACCAGAATTGCTAGTCACTACAGAGGAGGTTGCTTTCCAAACGATAGAACAAGAAGATGCAACCTTAGCTAAAGGGCAAACTAAAGTTGTTCAAGAAGGTGTTGTTGGTGAACGCACCATCTATACGGAAGTCACTATCGTTAATGGGGAAAAATCTAGCAAAGTTATAGAAAATATAATCACAAAAGAGCCGGTGGATAAGGTGATTGCAGTTGGGACTAAGGAAGAAGTTGCACCAAAACCAACACAACCTGTAACTCCAGAGCCAGAGGAAGTTAAACCAGTTCAACCTGAAAAAACTCCAATAGTAGAGAATGAAACAGAGACAAAACCAGCTGATGGAATAGGACAACCAAGACCAGGAGCAGAAGAAACGCCGGGTACAGAAGCAACACCCGACGAGAAACAAACACCTGACAAACCCGAAGCTGAGCCGAAGCAACCAGATCCAGCAACCCCAGCCGTGGAATCAGGGGGCGAGGAGAATCAAACTCTTGCCCAACAAGGTACTGAGTCTAAGCAACCATCTAAAGAAACTGCTGAGATAAAAGATTCTGAGCCAGCAGCACCAACCGTGGAATCAGGGGATGAGGAAAATCAAACTCTTGCCCAACAAGGTACTGAGTCTAAGCAACCATCTAAAGAAACTGCTGAGATAAAAGATTCTGAGCCAGCAGCACCAACCGTGGAATCAGGACGCGAAGAAGATCAATCTTCTGCGGAACAAAAGGGTGTGGAGAACCAGCTGGAGAATCCAGTTGAGGGGGTAAAAGATGTTGGTGAATCTGCCCTACAAGAAGCCCAAAAACAACCAGAACAAACGGCTCCATCTCCAGAGGTCAACCCAAGTCCAGTAAACGAACCAGAACCAGCTGTTCAGCCTGAACCCTTAGCTCCCCAAGAGCAACCAACTGTCCCAAGTCCAGTAACTAAAGAAAAAGTATTGGAATATAAAACAACATATAAAGCTTCACCAGCCTTAAATTACAAAGAGCAACGAGTAGAAGTAGCAGGCGAAAATGGTAAGGAAGTGACAACTACTTCTTACAGTTTTGATGAAAGTACTGGGAAAATAGTAGAAAACACTTCAACAAAGATAGAAAAACATCCAGTAGATAGAGTTGTTAAGGTTGGGAATGTAGAAGAAACAAGATCAACAGTCAAAAGAGGTGAACAGTTTGTTGCGGATGAGTCACTTGATAAAGGTGTCAAAGAAGTCAGAAATCAGGGTCAGGACGAAGAAACGACAACAATAAAAGTTTACAAAGTAAATGAACAAACAGGAGACTTAACTAAGCCAGATGTAACGAAAAAAGTCGCTAAGCCAATGCAAGCGAAAATAACGGCAGTAGGAACTAAGTCTAAGGTTGAAATAAAGGATACTCCGTTTGAAACACGATATGTAGCAGATGAGACGCTAAGTTATAAGGAAAAAGTAGAAACACCAGGTGAAAGAGGGCGTACAGTATCAACTACAAAATACACAGTAAATCAAGAAACAGGAGCTATCTCAGAAGAAACTACAACAGAAAACACTCCAGCTAAAGACAAAATAGTAAAAGTTGGAAATGTGGAAAAGATAGTGTCACCTATAGAAATCACTGAGTTGAGAAAAGATAACCCTGAACTTCCGAAAGGAAAAGAAGAGGTTGAAGATGCAGGTGAACAAGGGGAAACAACTGTCACTAAAACTTATGAAGTTAATCCGGAGACAGGAGAGTTATCAAATCCAGTAGAGAAGACTGAAACAACTAAAGCTATGCGCCAAAAAGTAATTTTGGTTGGTACTAAAGAAGACAAACCGCATTTACTGCCAGAAAATAGTGAGTTAGAAAATGCGGTGAATGTAACTCAAGCAAGTACTGAAATGAAGTCTATAGATTTATTGACAAACGAAAAATTAAAATCACAGTTAGCTCCATCAGACATAGAAATAAATCGAGATTTCTTCTTAAAACGAAACGAATTACGAAAAACTAATCCAAATATAACAGAGTCTGAAGTAAAAGAAATTCTACGAAAAGAATATCTTGAAAAATTATCGATTAAAGAAACACTCGATGCGACTAAAACCGATTTAGAAGCTAGTTTGAAAAAAGTTGCGGCGCATACCTTGAGTATTTTAGGTGACAATCAACAAAATAGAGAAAAAGTAAAAGGTGATATTGAAGCTAATAAAGAGAAAATATTACTAGGATTATCCTATATCAATCGTTTTTATAATATTGATTTTGGAGATACCAATATCCGTGATATTCTAGCTTATAATCCAAGCTCGTTCGGTAAAAAAGACCTTACTTCTTTAGATTGGTTAACACACCTTGGGTCTATGAGTTATGATGAATTAAGATTAACCAATAGTCCAAAAACATTTGAGAAATACTTCGGAAAAATCACAGATAAACCAACGCTATTAGATTTCCTAGATTACAATAGAACTACATTCACTAATATGGATGGCGATACGTGGTTGAAGAAAGCGACTAAAGCTATCGTAGTTGAAAAAGCTTCGAAAGAAAAACCTGATGAAAAAGTAGACTTATATACAAAATTAACTACGCCTCCTGAGAAATATGGAGCAGAAGAACTTCAAATAAAAAATAGAAGACAACAAAATGTAGCTACATTATTAGGTTTGGTAAATATTAAAGAACCAAGCGTGTATGCTATAACTAACATAGCGACGGTAACCTACGGAAACATCGGAACGTATATGGATACTTCTTTAGAGAAAACGAATCCAGTTAAGTATAAAGAAGAATTAGAAAAAGTTAAAGCATTGATAGAATTAACTGCGACAAGACAGGCTAATTATGTTGATACTTTATACAGAATTACAAAAGAAGAAAATCGTCCGAAACTAATTACAAATAGAGTAATTGTAGATACGATGAAGAAATATACGACAAATGTGACTGCTGGAATAACGACAACATGGTCTAAAGAATCAGGACCAACAGCAGATAAAGGGGTTAAAGACTTTATGACACCTCTAGGATTGTATTCACCATCGCAAAATGTAGGTGCAGAAGCCAATGGAGTGGGTGTCCGTTACTTTATAGATAGAGTTCTTGATGATAGAGGTTCAGCGACTTACTCTCACGAAATGACGCATTTATTAGACAGAACAGTACTGTTTAATAATCATGGTCGTCGAGATGGTACAGCGGCAGAGTTTTATGCTAGAGGAATCTTTGAAAATTCTTACACACCAGAGACAGATACATATTTCAACTTAAACTTCGTTTACGATGAAAGTAAGAAAAATGGCTTTTACAACAAAACACCAGATAGATTCAAAACAGCTGCAGATTTGAAATCTTATATGCATGGAAGTTTTGATGTGTTATATAGTTTAGATTATTTAGAAGCGGAAGCAACAAAACAACTTACAGCAGAAGATAAAACTAAATATTTCAAAAAAATAACACCAATTGCGTCGACAGGAACTAGAGCGACAGTAACATATAAAAATCCAGCGGTTAAAGCTACGCACAAGAGTGAAAAAATCTCAGAAATTACACTAGATGAAGCGAGAGATCTATCGGATATCAATAGTCTGATTGACAATAATATTTTAGTTAATCGTTATATCATAAATGGATTTTATGCAACAGGTGATGTAAAAGCTAATGGATATTATTTAGTGGATATGTTTGATACCATTTATGGTGTTAGTCAAAATGCCACTGGTATGAGTGGGGATATCACCTTTAGAAAACAAGCATTTGAATTGATGGCTGCTTTGGGCTATTATGAAGGATTTGTTCCTTATGTGTCAAATCAATATAAAAACCAAGCTGAAGAAGAAGGCAAACCGCTATCTGATAAATATATTTTCGATAACATTTTAGGAAAATCTTACGCAGCTTTCAAAAAAGAGCAAATAACTGAGCGTGTTGAGAAATTAGGTAAGTTAAAACCAATTACTATAAATTACAACGGAAAAGAAGAAGTGATTGATAGTAAAGAAAAATTACAAGAGCTTATGAATAAAGCTGTTAAAGAAGAACTTGCTCAAATAAAAGCAGGAAATACCACGGCTAAAAAGTTTGAGTTTATCGAAACACCCGTTCAAAAACTGAAAAAAGCGATTTATAAAGCTTATCTCAAAGATTCAGATGACTTTAGACAGTCGATTTACAATAGTTAAGACAAAAGGGACATCTCTCTGGAATGAATATTCAGAGAGGTGTTTTTTGGCTCTTGTCAGATTTGATACTCAATGAAAATCAAAAAGCAAACTAGGAAGCGAGCCGCAGGTTGCTCAAAGTACAGCTTTGAGGTTGCAGATAGAACTGACGAAGTCAGCTCAAAACACTGTTTTGAG
>NZ_JBBJZY010000012.1:0-69365 GCF_038148955.1 Streptococcus pseudopneumoniae | reverse complement strand
AACAGTGTTTTGAGCTGACTTCGTCAGTTCTATCCACAACCTAAAGACAGTGTTTTGAGCAGCCCGCGGCTAGTTTCCTAGTTTGTTCTTTGATTTTCATTGAGTATTATTCGCTTTTTAGTCGTTTGACATAGTTTTCAATTGGGTAGTTTTCAGGGTCCAAGGTCAATTCCTTGCCTTGAACCAGTTGGGCTAGGTGGTAACCGATAATAGGGCCCGTTGTGAGGCCCGATGAACCTAGGCCACTGGCTGCATAGACACCTGCTAAACCTGGCACTTGCCCAAAGAAAGGAGAGAAATCACTGGTATAGGCACGAATTCCCACACGCTCAGCTCTGGAAGTCGCTTCTACCAAGGCTGGATAGTGAGGCAAGGCCGCCTCCTCCATTTGTTGGAGCAAGGTTTCATCTACCGTCAAATCAAATCCCATATCATTTTCATGGGTAGCGCCTAGAGATAATTTCCCACCTGCAAAAGGAATCAAATCCCACTCCCCTTCTGGCATAACAACAGGGTAAGCTGCCATGTCTTGGGCAAGCTGATAATCTAGGAGTTGGCCTTTTTGGGGACGAACATCCACTTCATATCCTAAGGGTTCTAATATGTGTCCCAGCCAAGCTCCCGTCGCCAAAATAACCTGATCAAACTCCTCTTCGCCAATCTGGTAGCCTGATGCTAAAGGTGTCAGAGTTACTTTTTCTTTGACCAGCTTGACCTGACTTGCTTCTAGCAAACGAGTCACCAAGAGTTGGCCATCTACTCTTGCTCCACCAGAAGCGTAGAGCAGGCGGTCAAATCCCTGCAAACCAGGGAATAATCCATTTGCAGATGCTTGGTCTAAAATGGCTAATTGCCCTATCAAGGGAGATTCTTCTCTACGCTGGAGGGCTAATTGATAGAGTTCTTCCAACTTGGACTCATTCTTCTTCAGGAGAAAAACTCCCGAACGCTGGTAAAAGTCGATTTCTTGCCCTGACTTCTCTAAATCAGCCAACAAATCTACATAAAAGTCAGCCCCCAATCGCGCCATCTTATACCAGGCTTTATTACGGCGTTTTGAAAACCAAGGGCTGATAATTCCTGCTGCGGTCTTGGTAGCCTGACCTTGTCCATGGTCAAAGACGGTCACCCCTAGGTCACTTTCTTTCGAGAGGTAGTAGGCAGCTGTTGCTCCCACAATTCCTGCTCCGATAATGGCAACTTTTTTCATTGTTTTCACTTTCTAACTAGATATGGTGGAAAGGATTGGTTGATGCTTGACTAGGTAAAATCTCTAGTTCCCAGCCTTTTTCCTCTTTCCATTGATTAAGAAGCTCTGCAATTTTTTCCACAAACAGCACTTCGATATAGTGACCTGGATCCAATGCCAACAAACCATCAGACAGCATATCCTGAGCAGTATGGTAGTAGATGTCACCAGTGATATAAACATCAGCTCCCTTAGCTAAAGCATCCTTATAGAAAGACTGCCCGCTTCCACCACAGATGGCCACTCTTGAAATAGGTTTCTGCAAATCAGTCTCTTGATAATGTACCAATCGAAGACTATCTAAACCAAAGACTTGCTTGACATGTTGGGCCAATTCCCCAAATGTCTGAGTCTGAATATTCCCAATACGACCAATTCCACGTTCAGGACCAGTTTCCTGCAGATAAGTCGTTTCCTCGATGCCTAGCATCTGACAGAACCAGTCATTGAGGCCATTTTCAACGATGTCAATATTGGTATGGCTGACATAAACTGCGATGTCATGCTTGATCAGGTCGATGTAAATCTGATTTTGTGGACGACTAGATACCAAGTCCTTGATGGGGCGGAAAATCGGCGCGTGCTTGACAATAATCAAGTCTACACCCTTTTCAATGGCTTCAGCCACCGTTTCTTCACGAATATCCAGAGCAACCATGACACTTTGGATATCCTTGTCCAAAGTGCCAATTTGCAGGCCACGACTGTCTCCTTCCATAGAAAATTCTTGAGGACAATAAGCTTCATATCGGTTAATGACTTCACTTGCTAACATGGAGCACCTCCTTGATGGCTTGAATCTTATCTACTAGAACTTGACGTTCTTCCAAATTTTTTTCAGGGATTTGTCCGAGGGCAAACTCTAGCTTAACAGCTTCTTTTTGCCATTTTTGGACAAAGACTGGACTGATCTCTTTGGACAAGAAAGGACCAAAGCGGACATCGCTGGCTGATAACTTCATTTGTCCTGCTTCCACCACCAAAATCTCGTAAAACTTGCCAGCTTCTTCTAAGATGCTTTCAGCTACAATCTGAAATCCGTTCTCTTGTAGCCAGATACGCAAGTCGTCTTCACGATTATTGGGCTGGAGGATCAATCGTTCTACATTAGCTAACTTGTCCAAGCCTTCTTCTAAAATCCTAGCAATCAAACGGCCACCCATCCCAGCAATGGTAATAACAGACACTTGGTCTGCCTCTTCAAAAGCTGCCAAGCCATTGGCTAAACGAACCTGGATTTTCTCCTTTAGGTCGTGAGCCTCAACATTTTTGACCGCAGATTGGTAGGGACCTTCCACCACCTCACCTGCAATGGCGCTTTTGATTTGGCCTCTTTCAACTAACTCGATAGGCAGATAAGCATGGTCACTCCCCACATCTAGCAAAATGGCTCCCCGTGGCACAAAGGAAGCCACTAATTCTAATCTCTTTGAAATCATTTTCTCTCACTTTCCAAAACTCTATTACCTCTTATTATACCACATTTCAGCTAGCACTCCTGTACCTAAAAAAACCGCAATCCACAGATTGCAGCCTTTCTTTATTTTCTGGCTTGATAGCGACTAGTCAGGATGAAAATCACGGTAAAGACCAACATCATGACACCATAAACAGGTAATGTTTGTCCTGTTAAGGTTGAAATTTCAAGCAGTTTTTGAATTCTTGGGAAGAGAGCTGTGGCTAGGAAGCCTCCTACTGACCAAACAATCAAGAGGACACGCCATAGGGTAAATGGCATGCAGGCTCTAAATACGGATAAGAAACCAATTGACCCCAAGAGATAATAGAGGAGAGTTGAGATTTCTAACTCAGACCAACCTTGGCTACTTCCAAATATTTTCACAAACAGGACGCTGAAGACGACCATGAGAGCGCTTGGTAGGGCACGAAGCATGGATCTTCTGAGGAAATTTGGCTCAACAGGTTTGATATTTCTCTCAAAAGTCAGAACGAATGGTGGGAAACCTTCCACGAACTGGTCAATCATGGTAATCTGGATCGGAATGAAGGGGAAAATCAAGATCCATTCAGACCGTCCCAGAAGAGCACTGGCAATACAGATGACTGCGAGCAAGAATGAGTAGATGGTCTTTATCAAGAAAATCGGTGCGATATGGGCAATGTTATTGACCACACGACGACCTTCAAAGAGAATCTCAGGAACATCATTAAAGTCAGAGTTCAAGAGAACCAGATTTGCAATCTGACGAGTCGCTGGATCCCCTTCCGCCATCACGATAGAACAATCCGCCTCACGAAGGGCCAAGATATCATTAACTCCATCCCCTGTCATAGCTGTTGTATGCCCTGCTTTTTTCAGAGTTTGGATGATGAGTTTCTTTTGATGAGGGGAAACCCGTCCGAAAATAGCAGTCTCCTCCGCCATAGCAACCAATTCCTCATCCGTAATTTTCGAGCAATCTACATAGCTGTGGTAGTCCGCAAAACCAGCCTTCTGGGCAATGCTGGATACCGTAACTGGATTGTCACCAGAGATAATTTTTAGTCCCACCTCCTGAGAACGGAGATAGTCCAGCGTCTCAGCTGCTCCTTCTCGAATGGGATCCAAAATTTCCAGCAAGGCTAGAGCCTTAATATCAGATGGTTTTTGTGGTTTGTGATGGTCTAATTTCTCCTGACTGAGAGCTAAGACCAAGACACGTGAACCTCTCTCCAAGGCCTCTCTGGCTTCAGGGACTTCATTTTCTAGCAACATCTCAGGGGCACCTAAGAAAACTGTCCCCAGACCTTCCAATTCCATGGCTCCCCACTTGCGGTCGCTTGAGAAGGGAAGATTGGAAATCATAGGATAGGCTACTTGGCCTTGGAATCGCTGGCGAATAGCTTGAGCTGTTGGATTCTTATCCTCACTATGGGCCATATAGCTGGCCAAGATGCTAGCAAGTGCTGACTCTCCATACTCTTCAGTCAAAGGAAGAACAGCCTCCACCTGCATCTTTCCTTGGGTGATGGTGCCCGTCTTGTCCAGACAGAGCATGTCCACGCGCGCCAAGGTCTCAACAGAGTACATTTCCTGAACCAAGACCTTTTTCAGACCCAGCTTAATCACCGCTGTCAAGAGTGACGTAATGGTCAAAAGGGCGATTCCCTTGGGCAACATCCCCAAAAGGGCTGTCGACGAATTTACAACAGATGACTTAAGAGGCAAGCCTTTTAAAAGCAAGGCTTCTAGCAAGAGAGCCAGACCAAAAGGAATGATAATCTTTCCAGTAAAACCAGCTAGCTTGTCCAGCGATTTCATGATACGAGAGTTGATGGGTTTAACGGTTTTGGCTTCCAGCATGAGTTTGGCAGCATAGTTGTCTGCACCGACATGGTGAGCTTGAGCTAAAACTGACCCACTGGCTAAGAAACTTCCGGACAAAAGCAAGGCATCAACTTCCTTTTGCACCAAATCACTTTCACCCGTCAACATGGCTTCATTGACTTCTGCAAAGCCTTCCAAAACCAAGGCATCACTGGGAATCTGCTCTCCAGCAGACAAACGAATGACATCTCCTAACACCAATTCTTCAGGATTCAGAGCCACTTCTTGGCCATCACGGATGGTTTTGACCTTTTCCTTGGTCATGAGATTGAGCTTGTCCACCATGTGTTTGGCTCGTAGCTCGGTCACAATTCCAGAAAAAGCGTTAAAGCAGATAACAGCAAAGAAGACCAGATTGCTCCAAGCCTGCACAAAGGCTAGTGCCAAAGCAATGGCAAAGTTCAAAGCGTTAAAAAGGGTAAAGACATTTCGTTTAACGATTTGCCAAGTGCTGGTACTGGCCGAAGCAGTAAAATCATTGACCAAGCCCTTAGCCTGTCTTTCCTTGACTTCTCTTTGGGTTAATCCCATAATCTTATTTTTATCCATAAATTCTATCATATCATTTTTTCTAAAAGAATTCTAATCTCATCCCAAATATGCACCTAGTCAAGGGAAAAGTTTGCCAGCCCTCCTTTGATAAGGTATAATAATAACAAGAAAAGAATCGAAGGAGATCGCATGTTTTATACTTATTTACGTGGATTAGTTGTATTACTCCTATGGTCCATCAATGGCAATGCCCACTATCATAATACTGATAAAATTCCGAATCAAGATGAAAATTATATTTTAGTTGCGCCTCACCGTACCTGGTGGGATCCTGTTTACATGGCCTTTGCGACCAAGCCAAAACAATTTATCTTTATGGCAAAAAAAGAACTCTTTACCAACCGTATCTTTGGATGGTGGATTCGTATGTGCGGAGCCTTTCCTATTGACCGTGAAAATCCTAGTGCTTCTGCCATCAAATATCCTATCAATGTTCTCAAAAAAAGTGATCGCTCTCTCATCATGTTTCCAAGTGGGAGCCGTCACTCAAACGATGTCAAGGGTGGTGTAGCCCTGATTGCCAAAATGGCCAAGGTCCGTATCATGCCGGTTACCTACACAGGTCCTATGACCTTGAAAGGCTTGGTTAGCCGCGAACGTGTCGATATGAACTTTGGAAATCCAATTGATATCTCAGATATCAAAAAAATGAATGATGAAGGCATTGAAACAGTCGCCAATCGTATCCAAACAGAATTCCAACGTCTGGACCAAGAAACCAAACAATGGCACAATAATAAAAAACCAAATCCACTCTGGTGGTTTATCCGCATCCCTGCTCTCATCCTTGCCATTATCCTCGCTATCCTAACCATCATCTTTAGCTTTATCGCAAGCTTCATCTGGAATCCAGATAAAAAGAGAGAGGCTCTTGGTTAAATAAATACAACAATCCCTTGGCAAAAGCCAAGGGATAAATCTTTTATTCAATTTTCCATTTTTGGGCCAACCAGCTAAGGTTTTCATTTATATAGTAGATTGAAACTAGAATAGTACACCTCTACTTCTAAAACATTTTTAGAAATCGATTTGACTGTCCTGATCGTTTTGTCCTGTTCTTATTTCATTTTACTATATTTATAAGAATCTCCTAATCAAATCAAAAGCCACTCTACAATAGAGTAACGTTAAGATTGTCCATTTATACTCAATGAAAAAGCCCTCTGAAGTCAGAGAGCTGATTTGAGCTCGGGCTAAAATCCTAGTGAAACAAAAAAATCTACACGGTCAGAAAAGTCTCTATCGTGCCATTTTCATACATGATGTATAGTCCAAGTAGAATGAATACTAAGGGCACAATGATTCGCTCGTATTTTTCAATTGTCTCGAATAGTAACGGAATAGAGGATAACACCCGACTAATCTCGCATAAGATAATTATGCCGATTACAAACACAAGCAAGGCCACGAGGGTCTGTGACCAATCTAACGAAGCAAAATAAGGTATATAGATACCTAAATTATCTCCGCCAGACGCAATTGTTAGCAATGTAACTGTCCAAAACAGTTGATTTGCCTTGCTTTGTTCTAATCTTTCAATAATTTCTTCCTCTTCTTCCTCTTCTTCCTCACCTTCTCCAATAATTGCAAAGCGAATCCCTAAATAGATAGGGATTAAACCAAGCAATCCAACCATCCATTCTTCAGGCACGAAATTAACGACATAAGCAGCAACTAAACTCGCCCCTACAAGTAAGCCTGTGCCTAGATATTGCCCCGCATAAATATGCCATTTTTGTTTATTCTGTGATAGCTGTGCAAATAAAATAAATAAAATAATTAAATAATCGATACTGGTGGAAATATAAACACCAATAGCAGATATGATTGTCTGTCCCATAAAAAACCTCCTGTATTGGTCAGTAATAAATCAGCAGATTTTAGGAGAGCACAGACACATTAATTTAGCTATCGCTAGTGGGTAATGTCGAACATAGGAAAGCATTTTACTCCTCCTCAAAACGTAGTTACAAAGTAATTTCTAACTGGAATTCGGTGACTACTTCCATGTAAAGTATAACATACTATACTTTACTTCGTAAAGTGTGGGCTCTCCGAAGGGGCTTGCAGACAGCTACTAGGCTTTTCAAGCCGAGTAGCTGCGCATCCTTATGGTGTCATTAGCTGATACCATTTGAGGTTTTTGTAGTCTCTAAAATTGTGACCGATAAAACCTCAATAAAAAAGCCCTCTGAAGTCCGAGAGCTGATTTGAGCCCGGGCTAAAATCCTAGTGAAAAAGATGAAACTCCTTGTGTTCATCGAACACTGTGTCATTTCCCTATTTTCATACGGATTTCTTACGCCCTTAGCATCATGATTCTTGCTGGATAAAACGTTTATAGACTAGACGGCGAGGAGAAGATTGTACAAAATTTTTAGTGAAACAAAAAAATCTCCCCGAAGGGAGATCATTCTGGTTTATTTTACCTTACAGTGCTAGGAACCGTAACCGAAGATAATACTTGAGTATATCGAGGTGCGGTGACAACGCAATGTAAGTGGAAAATAAAGCAGATTAACGACGAAGTCCTAGAGAGTTGATTAACTCACGGTAACGGTTAACGTCGTTTTTACGCAAGTATGCAAGCAAGTTACGACGGCGACCGATTTTTTTCATCAATCCACGGTAAGTAGCGTGGTCTTTTTTGTGTTGTTTGATGTGTTCGTTAAGGTGGTTGATTTCCCAAGTAAGGACAGCAACTTGAACCTCTACTGAACCTGTATCACCTTCGTGACGTGCATATTGTGCAATGATTTCATTTTTTTTCTCTTTTGAGATTGCCATGATGTTTCTCCTTTTTATTTGGCTTCATCCGAGTGACAGGTTGGCATGCCTGTAACCAAGAAGAAGTTATTTGTCATTACGACAATCCCTATTCTACCAATAACTAACTTCTTTGTCAACAGATTTACTTTCTTGTTTTAAATATGCTATAATACACATAGAAAGATAGCCAAGTTGTCTGTTATTTTAAAACGAGGTGATTATCATGCGTAGATTCTACTCCCATCTCCCCTACTATCTGGTCATATTTTTCTTTTATTGGCCACTTTATGAGTTGTTATCACTAATCATTTCTGACCCCCTTTTTCTCAAGAGTCTCTACGTAAATAATATTCTCTTCTTTACACCTCTGGTAATCTTGATTGTATCGCTACTTTATAGCTACCGTTTCCGTTTCTCACTTTGGTGGTTAATTGGTAACGGACTGCTCTTTTGCTTTACTATCATAACTTTTGGTGAGTTTATACTAATTTACTTGCTAATCTATGAAACCTTGGCTCTGGTGGGCATGGCTTCCGGTATTGGCATCAAGCATATTCTACAAAAATGAAAAACAAAAAACTTTCACAAAATCCTTGAAAAATCTCACAATCATGCTATAATAATCCATAGAGACAAGTCACTTAGTCCCTTTCTACTAGAGAGTGCGTGGTTGCTGGAAACGCATAGAGAGCCTAAACTGATACTACTCTTGAGTTTTTTATGAAAACATAAAACGGTGGCCACGTTAGAGCCAATCAGAGGTGTCCCTCTCTTTTGAGGTACATAAATGAAGGTGGAACCACGTTGCGACGTCCTTTCGAGGATGTCGCTTTTTGTTTTTCTAGCTTTCACAATTCTCTATCCCTGTTTTCAGAATAGGGTTAACACATTCGTCAATAATATAAGTAAGGAGAACATCATGATTAACATTACTTTCCCAGATGGCGCTGTTCATGAATTCGAATCTGGCGTTACAACTTTTGAAATTGCCCAATCTATCAGCAATTCCCTAGCTAAAAAAGCCTTGGCTGGTAAATTCAACGGCAAACTCATCGACACTACTCGTTCTATCACTGAAGATGGAAGCATCGAAATTGTGACACCTGATCACGAAGATGCCCTTCCAATCTTGCGTCACTCAGCTGCTCACTTGTTCGCCCAAGCAGCTCGTCGTCTGTTCCCAGACATTCACTTGGGAGTTGGTCCAGCCATCGAAGATGGTTTCTACTACGATACTGACAACACAGCTGGTCAAATCTCTAACGAAGACCTGCCTCGTATCGAAGAAGAAATGCAAAAAATCGTCAAAGAAAACTTCCCATCAATCCGTGAAGAAGTTACTAAAGACGAGGCACGTGAAATCTTCAAGAATGACCCTTACAAGTTGGAATTGATTGAAGAACACTCTGAAGACGAAGGTGGTTTGACTATCTACCGTCAGGGTGAATATGTAGACCTTTGCCGTGGCCCACACGTCCCTTCAACAGGTCGTATCCAAATCTTCCACCTTCTCCATGTAGCAGGTGCTTACTGGCGTGGAAATAGCGACAACGCTATGATGCAACGTATCTATGGTACAGCTTGGTTCGACAAGAAAGACTTGAAAAACTACCTTCAAATGCGTGAAGAAGCTAAGGAACGTGACCACCGTAAACTTGGTAAAGAGCTTGACCTCTTCATGATTTCTCAAGAGGTTGGTCAAGGACTTCCATTCTGGTTGCCAAATGGTGCGACTATTCGTCGTGAGTTGGAACGCTACATCGTTGACAAGGAGTTGGCTTCAGGCTACCAACACGTCTACACTCCACCACTTGCTTCTGTTGAGCTTTACAAGACTTCTGGTCACTGGGATCATTACCAAGAAGACATGTTCCCAACTATGGACATGGGTGACGGGGAAGAATTTGTCCTTCGTCCAATGAACTGTCCGCACCACATCCAAGTCTTCAAACACCATGTTCACTCTTACCGTGAGTTGCCAATCCGTATCGCTGAAATCGGTATGATGCACCGTTATGAAAAATCTGGTGCCCTCACTGGTCTTCAACGTGTACGTGAAATGTCACTCAACGACGGTCACCTCTTCGTTACTCCAGAACAAATCCAAGAAGAATTCCAACGTGCCCTTCAGTTGATTATCGATGTTTATGAAGACTTCAACTTAACTGAATACCGCTTCCGCCTATCTCTTCGTGATCCTCAAGATACTCACAAGTACTTTGATAACGATGAAATGTGGGAAAATGCACAAACTATGCTTCGTGCAGCTCTTGATGAAATGGGTGTGGACTACTTTGAAGCCGAAGGTGAAGCAGCCTTCTACGGACCAAAATTGGATATCCAGGTTAAAACTGCCCTTGGAAAAGAGGAAACTCTTTCTACTATCCAACTTGACTTCTTGCTTCCAGAACGCTTCGACCTTAAATACATCGGAGCTGATGGCGAAGAGCACCGTCCAGTTATGATCCACCGCGGAGTTATCTCAACTATGGAACGCTTCACAGCTATCTTGATTGAGAACTACAAGGGTGCCTTCCCAACATGGCTAGCACCTCACCAAGTAACCCTCATCCCAGTATCTAACGAGAAACACGTGGACTACGCTTGGGAAGTAGCTAAGAAACTCCGTGACCGCGGTGTCCGTGCAGATGTAGATGAGCGCAATGAAAAAATGCAGTTCAAGATCCGTGCTTCACAAACCAGCAAGATTCCTTACCAATTGATCGTTGGGGATAAGGAAATGGAAGACGGAACTGTTAACGTTCGTCGCTACGGCCAAAAAGAAACACAAACTGTCTCAGTTGATGACTTTGTTCAAGCTATCCTTGCTGATATCGCCAACAAATCACGCGTTGAGAAATAAGAGATAAAATCCTAGCTAGCTAAAAAGCAACAACTGAAACAGCTGTTGCTTTTTTAATTTTAAAGACTTTTTTTCCAAACTCTTTCTTATTCTCTTTTAATAAGATAAATTTTGTGAAAACTCATAATCTACACATTCAGAAATTTAGAAAAATGTATATACCACAATACCAATAGTAGTTCTCATTTCCTTTATCATTCTCGAAAACCAATGGATCAGACATGAGAGAGATCAAATTGACTAAAAAAACAAACTAATCTCATGTGGATTTCAGTAATAAATATTATCTAAAAATTATTAACTATATTAAAGACACAAACAATCAATAATCCAATCATTAGAAAAGCATATATACGATTGACTTGTTTATCTGTGTTCTTATGATTAATAATCGTTCCAATCTGACCACCCAAAATTGCCGCACCTACAATCAAAGGGAGTAAAATCCATCTAAAATTTTCCTGTGGAGGAAATGCTACAAGTTTTATGATTTTAGGAATTTGAGCAAAGAAAATCATGGCTATGGAATAAGGAGCAGATTCCTTTGCAGAGAAAGACATCATTCCAACAAGAACAATTATATTTAAAGGTCCCCCACCAATTCCCAAGAAAACTGAAAGAGCTCCAACGATGCCCCCAACAAACAAAATGGTTGGTAAATGTCTAATTTGAAATTTAGGGACTCTTTCATTAAGTTGAGTAAAGAATAATACTGATAATAGGACAAAAAAGAGTAAAATGGACTGAATAAAAACTACTGAATTATTCGGAATAGATTGAATCAATGACTTAAAAATAATTTCTCCAACAATACCTCCAATAATTGATCCAATTGATAATCCATAGAGAATTTTCTTATTGAATGTTACTCCATTTTTTGCATGTTTATGGATAGAAGACAAGCACATTGCAAAAACGGCAATGGTTGAATATATCCCAATAACTGTTGCATTATCTATACCAATTAAGTCAAAGAGAGGTTTAATGATTGCACCTCCCCCTGCACCTGAAGTAGCACCTATAGCTGTCGCAAAAAAGACAATAAGTGAATAAAGAATAATTTCCATATTAGTCCTCTAAATTCAAACTATGTAATATTTTCAGCATTTGTTGCTATCACATTTTTGTACCAATCAAAGGATAGTTTCTTATAGCGTTTGAAACTACCATTTCCTTTATCATCAACGTCAACATAGATAAAGCCATACCGTTTCTTCATTTCACCTGTTGACCATGCGATAAGATCTATGCATCCCCATGGAGTATAGCCCATAAGATCTACTCCATCTAGGTCAACTGCATCTTTCATAGCCTTAATATGAGCGCGGAGATAATCAATCCGATAATCATCATCAACTTGACCATTAGATAATAAATTATCGTTGGCACCTAATCCATTTTCCACAATAAATAAGGGAACATGATAACGATCATACATTTCACAAAGGGCGATACGTAAGCCTAAAGGATCTACAGTCCAGCCCCACTCAGAAACCTCCAAATTTGGATTCTTGTAGCTGAGAATATTATTTCCAGGTGTCTTAGGCACACTAGAATCTATTGTTGACATGGTGGACATATAATAGCTGAAACCAATAAAATCAACTGTACCATTAGACAAGAGCTCTAAATCACCTTCTTCCATCTCAATGCTAACACTCTTACGTTCAAACTCTTTCAGTTTGTAAGCTGGATAATATCCTTTTACCTGTACATCTAAATAAAATTCCACTTGACGTTTATAGTTAATATTTTCAATTACATCTTCTGGTCTAGCCGTCATAGCATAACTAGGAGCATACATAACCATATTGCCGATTTGAGCATTCGGAATAATCTCATGACAGAGCTGAACAGCCTTAGCTGAGGCTAGAAAAATATGGTGAAGTGCCTGAAATTTTGTCTGATCATCATTCTTGTGAATGCCAATTTGTAACCAAGAACGTAATACATTAATCTCGTTAAAAGTAATCCAATACTTCACCTTGTTTTTATAGCGTTTAAAAACTGTCTCACAATAGTGACTAAAAAAGTCAATAACTTTCCGACTAGACCAGCCATCATATTGGTTTGCTAAATAAAGTGGTGTATCAAAATGACATAAGGTGACAACTGGCTCAATCCCATACTTTATACACTCATCAAACACAGAATCATAGAAAGATAACCCTGCCTCACTAGGTTCAAGCTCATTACCCTTAGGGAAAATACGTGTCCAAGAGATAGACATTCGATAAGCCTTAAATCCCATTTCTGAAAAAAGTTTAATGTCATCTTTATAATGGTCATAGAATTGTATACCAGAATGTGAGGGATAGAATTCATTAGGGATGATATGCCCTACTGCCCCTTCAGGAATAGCTGACAATCGCTCAGCGTATTTAATTTCACCTTCCAATGTTTTATAAGTAATTTGACGTGGGGTATTTTTGTCTCCAACTGTTAAAGTATCCATCGTGGTTAAACCACGACCAGCACGATTAAACGCACCCTCAATTTGATTGGCAGCAGTTGCTCCTCCCCACAGAAAATCTTTTTTAAATCCCATTAATTACTCCTCTATCTTGATAACTTTTTAAGTAAAGGAGGGGTCCCCTCCTAAAATTTTATACTACAGTAAGTCTCCAGCATAAACATCACCGGAAGTCTTGAGAACAATATTTTTATCTTTGGCATCTGTTATGATGGTCATGATACTGGTATCATAGCCTTTAGATTTTAAAAGTCCTAAATCTACAGTTGCAATTTTTTGACCGGCTTTAACAATTTGGCCCTGTTGTACTAAAGATTTAAATCCTACGCCAGATAAATCTACTGTATTAATGCCGATATGGACAAGAACTTCAACACCATCCGAACGTACAATGCCATAAGCATGGCCTGTTGGGAAAACCGTAGATAAAATTCCATTAACAGGTGAGACAATATCACCAGAGCTTGGTACGACTGCTACGCCATCACCCATCGCTTTGCTTGCAAAAACCTCATCATTTACTTCCTCAAGAGGAACTAAAACACCATTAGCAACAGCAACAATAGTCTCATCTGAAACTGTTGTTGTAGGTATTGAAGTTGATTTTTTTTCCTTTGGTAAACCAAGCATAAATGATACTACGAAAGAAACCATAAAGGCAATTCCACAACCTATTGCAGCATGAAAAATAACATTTGGAAATTCTGCACTAAAATAACTTGGAAGTGATAATAATCCTGGAGGTACTTGTGCAAATCGACCAACTCCCATAATTCCTAAATAGAGTCCCGCAATACCACCACCAATCATCGCTGCATAAAGAGGACGTTTGTACTTGAGGTTAACTCCGTAAAGAACCGGCTCTGTAATCCCTAATATTGCTGAGAATCCTGTTGAAAAAGTTAATCCTTTTAGTCCTTTATCATTGGTTTTAAATGCAACGGCCAGGGCTGCTCCACCTTGTGCAATATTTGAAACCATCATCCCTGGACCAGCTACTGTATCAATTCCTTTAGTTGCTAACATATTGATTCCTATTGGAATGATTCCGTAATGCATCCCTGTCATAACTAATACTGGTGTAGTTGCTCCTATCAACATCGGAACAAACCATGGAACGATATTGTTTAAAAACGATACAATAGAATTTAAACCATCACCCATCCACGTTCCAAGCGGACCAATGAAAAAGAATGTTGTAGGCAAAACTATTAGAAGTGTTACCATAGGCGCGAGGAAAATTCGTAATACAGCAGGTGTATACTTGACCACTATTGGTTCAACATACGATAAAAACCAAACTGCCAAAATGATTGGAATGACTGATGAGCTATAGTTCGCTAAGGTAACTGGTACCCCTAAGAAATTCAATCCAGTTCCTACTTCTCGTGCTGAGGATATCATTGCCACAAATGTAGGACTGATTAAACAAGCACCTACTACCATAGCTAGATATTGGTTTGTTTTAAATTTTTTTGCTGCGGAGGCTCCCAAGATAACTGGTAAGAAGTAAAAAATTGAGTCTCCAAAAATACTTAAAAACTTGAATGTAGAATCTTCAGGTGTCAACCACCCAAACATTAAACTCAAAGAATTAATAACCTTTATCATCCCTGCTCCAGCCATGGCAGGAACAATTGGGACAAACATTCCAGCAACAGTATCTAGAATTCTTGTAATATTGCCTTTTTCATTTTCATCCATATATACTTCATCACTCGAACTAAAATTAGCCTGTTCATTTATTGCTTTATAGACAGAGGCCACCTCAGGACCAATCACAATTTGATACTGCCCTCCACTTTCAACAACATTGATAACTCCATCTGTGTTATTTAAGTAAGCAGTATCTGCCTTGTTGTCATCCTTAAGGTTAAAACGTAATCGTGTTGCACAATGAATTAATGCATTTACATTATCCTCGCCGCCAACTTTTTCTATAATTGTTTTTGCCAACGCTGTATAATCTTTAGCCATGACTCCAACTCCTTTGCATTTGATGTTTAAATTTTAGCCTCATTTACAGAATAATACAACACAAATTAAACCGCTTTCATCGCTGTTGCAAAAATTACTGTAATTTATTAAAAAAATCCGCAACACTGTTGCGGAATAAATTACTCTATTCTCCCCTTTAATAGAGGATTACTTGATTTCCGTTTCTTTTCAAAAGATCTAGAAAAGTTTAATTTTCTCTCATAATGTTTATCAAAATTCCTTTGAAAATATGAAGCATATAAACTATCCAGAATAAAAGAAATTGAGATTAGAGAACTGAAATTACCTAAATTTTCTATTAAACTTTCCCTAGTTGAAATACGAATAACCAAATCAAAAAGTTGTGAAAGACTGTTATCACCAAAAGATGTTAAAACAATGGTCGGTAATTTTCTTTGTTTTAAGACCTCTGCAACTTTTAAGATAGACTCTGTCTCACCAGAGTAGGAAATTAGAACGAAGCAAGTTTCATTCGAAGCCTGCAAAGCTGTGAAAAAAAGGTTGTCTAATCGACGTTCAATCGTAACCTGTTTTCCAATCTTAATCATTCGATTTTTGAATGTTTCCGCCATTTCATAGGCATCACCTACGACACCGAACTGAATATTATTTGATTTTTCTAGTATTCGAGTTGCTTTCTGTAATATATCATGATTTAGAAGAGAAAGACTATCATGAACTGTTTCTTGATAGAGACCTGCAATTCTGGAAGCAATGGTTAGGTTTTGATTACGTTTATTAAATGGTTTGTTGGGATCAATATTTTGGAAATTTGTATTCAAATATATAACTTCTGTTAAATAAGCTTCCTTAAAAGCATTATACCCTTCGAAACCTAACCATTGACAAAATCGAGTGATTGTAGATGGAGCAACAAAAAGTTCCTTAGCAATTGAACGGGAACTTAAGGACTTCAGTTTATATCCAGCTTCTAAGAAATAATTAGCAACATCAACTTCGATTTCAGTCATTTCAGACTGTTCCAGTAAACGATCCCTAATTAGCATATTCATTCTCCTTATCAATACTTATACTAAGTATAACATAGATTTCAAAAATTAATATGAAGTAGAGTAATTATTTCAAACAACCTACACTAACTAATTCGTTTTTGAAATATACATAAAATAAATAGAGCAGCTTTATGGATAGATGATAGGAGCGCTTCTATCCCCTCAAGTACCTTGTCAATAAACACAAAGCCCCAAACACTCAGCTTACAAACCTACAGCCTCAAAAAATATTCTTACTCTAAGTCGACTAGAAAATCAAGTCAACAGTAAAGTAAATTAGTTCTAAGAAAATCAAAATGAACTTAAACAATCTCTCCAGAAATAATATTTTAAATGATTTTTTTGATTGTTCCTAATTTTGGAACCGTTAAAAATCAATACTTTCACCATCTTCTGGAATAACCAATTGGTTGGCAAAGCCTTTTTCTGTTGCAAAACGAGCTAACTCTGAACGTGAAAGTGTCCAGTGGTTGACGGCTTCCATATGAACGGCTACTAACTGGACATCTGTCAGTTGGCTCAGTTCATGGACATCATTGGCATCCATGACAACTTTGCCAACACCTTGTATGGCATTGCCACCAGCATTCATAACAATAATATCTGGTTGATGAGCGGCAACTGCGTCTTTCACAAAAGGTTCCAACATACTATCACCTGTAAAGTAAATGGTCTTCTCGTCTGCATGACGAAGAACAGCACCGCATACTTTACCGATTATTGTTTGAACTTCTTCTGGAAATTGATTCAAATTTTCAACATGCTCGCCATATACTCGATTAATTGTAATGTTGTCAAAATGGGTATTGTCACCCATAACATAGACTTTGGTAAAACCAGATTCACGGATGACAGCCGCATCTACCTCATTTTGTACAAAAATTGGCAAATTCTTATCCAACATTTTCGCCGCGATCTCATCCCAGTGATCATAGTGCAAATGTGTCACAATTACAGCATCAAGTCCTGATGTCAGCTCATCAGGCGACACAGGCAGATCCACCAATGGATTCATTGCCATATTGCCAGTGACAGCACCTTCAAAAGGTGGATAAGTCCCTTTTTCAGCTAACATCGGGTCGATGAGAATGGTTTTACCAGCATAATTCAAGCGGGCAGTTGATTGACGATAATGTGTAAATTTCATGGATAACTCCTTTATTTTTGATTATCCATATTTTACATTTTTCTTAAAATAGGGTACAGTAGATAAAAAAAGAATTTTGCATGAAAAACTTTATTTTTGAAAGGAATAGTATGGATAGCATTGATTTACAGATTTTAGAGTTACTAACTCAAAATAGTCGCATGAAGCTAAAGAACATGGCAGAGCAGATTCACATGACAGCGCCGGCCATAACAAGCCGGATTCAAAAACTAGAAAACCTAGGCATTATCACAGGTTACACCACCCAAGTCGATAGGGGCAAGCTTGGTTTGCCTATTCACGTTTTTATAACTGTAACTTTAAAAGTGCAAACACATACACCCTATCTTGACTATGTAGTAAGTTTCTCACCACAAATCGCCCAGCACCACCGTATTGCTGGAAGTGGTTGTTATTTCATTGAAGCTCATTTTGCAAGCAATCAAAACTTAGCTACTTTCTTAGATGGTATTGAAAATTTTGCCAGTTATCAAGTAGCTAGCTCTGTAAACCAAATAATTTGAAGTTAGATTTAATAGTTAAAGTAACCCAGCCTTGAAGCTGGGTTACTTTCCTCTCTTCTCACTCAAGGACTAAGTTCACTTGAGCAAATTTAATTCTTACTGTCGTTCCTTTTCCAACCTCAGACTCGATACGAATCTGGTGACCTAGTTCTTCAGAAATTTTCTTAGATAGATAGAGGCCAAGGCCAGAGGACTGCTGGGTTAGGCGACCATTATATCCTGAAAATCCACGTTCAAAGACTCGGAGGACATCACTGTTTTTTATCCCGATTCCCGTATCCTTGATACAGAGCTCTTGACCGTCCATATAAATCTCCAGACCACCTTCCTTGGTGTACTTGAGACTGTTTGAGATAATTTGCTCAATAACCACTAGCAGCCACTTTTTATCCGTCACGATTTCTTTATCAAGGTCATGTAGATTGACATTTAAGCCTTTTTGAATAAAGAAAAGAGCATATTTACGAAGTATTCCCTTAACCAAGTCCTCAATTTGAACCTGCTTTAAGACCAAATCATCATGGAAACTTTCTAAACGCAGGTACTGCAAGACTAGATTAGTATAGGAGTCAATTTTGAAAATTTCCTGTTCTAGCTGCTGCTTCAGTTGGCGATCTGCTACTTCTGCAACTAAGAGTTGACTAGCTGAAATGGGCGTCTTAATCTGGTGGACCCATAAGGTATAGTAATCCAGCAAATCCGTCAGTTTTCTTTCTGCATCTGACCTCTGCTGATAGAGTTCCATCTCCCGCGCTTCTAATTTTTCAGCCAAGGCTCTTTCCAAAGGAGACTGAGCTTCCCTCTCACCGTAGAGAAGTTCCTGACGATATACCTGCATTTCTACCAATATATCCCAAGCGAAAAATAAAATAGTTACAAAGCAACACAGCAGGAAAAAGTAGAGAAAGTAAATTCCCAAACTGGCAAATAAAAACTGAAAGAGCAAAACCAGAAACGTCAAAGAAAGCAGATAGACAAACAGACGACTACGGGAACGCAGATAGGCTAGAAAAAACTGTTTCCAATCAAGCATGCTTTAATCCGTACCCTATCCCTTTCTTGGTCTCGATAAATCCTACCAAGCCCTGCTCTTCCAATTTTTTACGCAAACGCGCCACATTGACAGAGAGGGTATTATCATCAATGAAAAAGTCACTGTTCCAAAGCTCCCGCATCAGGTCATCACGCGCTACAATATTACCCGCATGCTCAAATAAAACCCGTAAAATCTGAAATTCATTCTTGGTCAAATTCAAGACTTGCCCTTGATAATGTACATCCATGGATTTGGTATTGAGGATAACACCAGCATATTCCAGTAAACTCTCGTCACGCCCGAACTCATAGGAACGGCGCAACAAGCCCTGAACCTTGGCTAAAAGAACCTGCTGGTCAAAAGGCTTGGTCACAAAGTCATCCGCCCCCATATTAATTGCCATGACAATATCCATAGCCTGGTCTCTCGAAGACAGAAACATGATAGGCACCTTGGAAATCTTGCGAATTTCCTGACACCAGTGATAACCATTAAACAAGGGCAAACCAATATCCATGAGGACCAGATGAGGTTCCGACTGAACAAAAAGGCTCAAAACTTCCATAAAGTCTTCTACCAGAACCACTTCAAATCCCCATTCAGAGAGCATTTTCCCGACCTGTTGACGAATGACCTGATCATCTTCTACTAATAAAATCTTGTGCATGCGCTCCTCCTTTTCTATTATTATAACAGATTTTTCTATGCTCGAAGGTCTGAAACTGAATTTGAAATAGCTTGTTTTTATACTCAATGAAAATCAAAAAGCAAACTAGGAAGCTAGCCGCAGGTTGCTCAAAGCACTGCTTTGAGGTTGTAGATGAAGCGACGCTGACGTGGTTTGAAGAGATTTTCGAAGAGTATTAGCCAACAAAGTGAGCCAATCCTACTAGCTAATTTGAGAGAAATTTGATAATATAAATAAATAGAAAGGAGCTCTTATGACCAATATTTTTGACTATCTGAAAGATGTCACACACGATTCTTATTACGACCTTTCTTTGAATGAGTTAGACATTCTAGCCTTAACAGAAATCACCTACCTCTCCTTTGATAATCTGGTCTCCACAGCTCCTCAGCGACTTTTAGAACTGGCTCCTCAGGTTCCAAGAGAATCTAACATGTTGACCAGTAAAAATCGCCTCCAGCTATTAGATGAACTAGCTCAACACAAGCGCTTCAAAAATTGCAAACTCTCCCATTTTATCAACGACATTGACCCTGAGCTGCAAAAGCAATTTGCGGCTATGACCTACCGCCTCACTCTCGATACCTATCTGATTGTCTTTCGTGGGACTGATGACAGCATCATTGGCTGGAAGGAAGATTTCCACCTAACTTATATGAAGGAAATTCCTGCTCAAAAGCACGCTCTCCGCTATTTAAAGAACTTTTTTGCCCAACATCCTAAGCAGAAGGTCATTCTGGCTGGGCATTCCAAGGGAGGAAATTTAGCCATCTATGCGGCTAGTCAAATTGAGAAAAACTTGCAAAATCAAATCACAGCAGTTTATACCTTTGATGCGCCTGGTCTCCATAAAAAACTGACACAAACCGAGGGCTATCAAAGGATAATGGATAAAACCAAGGTCTTTATTCCACAAGGTTCCATCATCGGTATGATGTTGGAAATTCCGGTCCACCAAATCATCGTGCACAGTACTGCCTTAGGTGGTATCGCCCAGCACGATACCTTTAGTTGGCAGATTGAGGACAAGCATTTCATCCAACTGGATAAGACCAACAGTGATAGCCAACAAGTCGACACAACCTTTAAAGAATGGGTAGCCACAGTCCCTGATGAAGAACTCCAGCTCTATTTTGACCTCTTCTTTGGCACCATTCTTGATTCTGGTATTACTTCTATCAATGACTTGGCTTCCTTAAAGGCGATTGAACACATTCATCATCTCCTTGTCCAAGCGCAATCCCTCACTCCAGAAGAAAGGGAAACTATGGGACGTCTTACCCAGTTATTGATTGATACCCGTTACCAAGCATGGAAGAATAGATAAAAAGCTTATGAAAAGGTAATACTCTTCGAAAATCTCTTCAAACCACGTCAGCGTCGCCTTACCGTATATATGTGACTGACTTTGTCAGTCTTATCTACAACCTCAAAGCGGTGCTTTGAGCAACCTGCGGCTAGCTTCCTAGTTTGCTTTTTGATTTTCATTGAGTATAAAAACCTTCTCATAAGCTTTTCTTGTTTTAAAGAAAAAATTACTCCTTCATCTGACTCTCTGCATCGGCCACGACTTGCTCTAGACTGGTCTGACCAAGTTCAGCCTCCATAGCTCGCTGGATTCTCTCCAATTTTTGATCTAAAACCTCATGAATATGAGCTCCGACTGGGCAATTTGGATTTGGATTGTCATGGAAACTGAAGAGTTGACCTGTCTTACCAAGACATTCGACCGCCTGATAAACATCTAAAAGACTAATGTCTTTGAGATCCTTGACAATCTCTGTTCCCCCTGTTCCACGCGCTACTGAAATCAGTTCTGCCTTCTTCAATTGGGACAAGGTTTTTCTGATAATGACAGGGTTAACCCCAACACTAGCAGCCAGAAAATCACTAGTCACCTTGCTTTCCTTCCCCTTGAGAGCGATAATAATCAGCATATGAGTCGCAATGGTAAATCTACTTGGAATTTGCATACTCTTCTCCTTTTTACGAGGCTACCCTGCCTCTACTCTTCTTTTTCTTTTATTATACCCTTTTTAGTTGTAATGTCAATCATTACCACTTTTCAACCAGGCATCTAATTCCCTATCATAGCCCTCTTTCTGGGCCAATTCTCTCAGAAATTCCTGGTTATGAGTATGGTGGATACCATTGACCAGACTTTCATAGTAAACCTCAAAATAAGGGAGTTTCAGATCTTTAGCTAGCTGCAATTCAGCTGCCACATCGTAGTCCACCCGTCGAAAGTCCATATCTACCAATCCCTTATCATCAAACTCCAAAATCATATACTGGGCCCGCAAGTCCTTCCGCAACTGGGCATCCAAAAAGAAAGGCTGCCCAATCGAACCTGGATTGACAATCAATTGCCCACCAGTCCCGTAACGAAGCAACTGCTGGTGAATATGGCCATAAACAGCAATATCACAAGGTGGATTGGTCACCAAGCGATCAAAATCCTCTTGCGCTCCAGTATGAATCAACTCTCGCCCCCAGTTCTTATCAGGCAGATGATGGCTAATTCCAACTGTCAAATCCCCAAACTGACGATGAATCTGGAGTGGTTGATTGTGGAGCAGTTCAATTTCTTCTAGGGAAATTTCCTCTAAAACATACTGGCACTGACGCAAAAGATAACGTTGGCTGGGACGAGTACTATCCAATTCCTTACGGACACCATGCCAAAGACTGTCTTCCCAGTTTCCCAAAACTCTAGCCGTAATCGGTAGTTGATCCAACAAGTCCAAAATCCTTCTACGCCCTGTCCCTGGCATGAGAATATCTCCCAAAAGCCAGTATTCATCCACTCCTAGCTGCCGAGCATCTGCCAAAACAGCCTCCAAGGCGGTGGTATTTCCATGAATATCTGAAAGAAGAGCTATTTTCGTCATATCCATCTCCTCGTTTTTTCTCTTGCAATAAGTATAACATAAAAAGTCACAGCTAGAGAAATCTAGCTTTTTTTGATATACTAGATAAAGATATTAGACAAGAGGAAGCGAATGAACCCGAATAAAGAAGACTATCTAAAATGTATTTATGAAATCGGCATAGACCTGCATAAAATCACCAACAAGGAAATTGCGGCCCGCATGCAAGTCTCTCCCCCAGCCGTAACTGAAATGATTAAACGGATGAAAAGTGAAAATCTCATCCTCAAGGACAAGGAATGTGGCTATCTATTGACAGACCTCGGACTCAAACTGGTCTCTGAGCTCTATCGTAAACACCGCTTGATTGAAGTTTTTCTAGTCCATCATTTAGACTATACGAGTGACCAGATTCACGAGGAAGCTGAAGTCTTGGAACATACTGTCTCTGACCTCTTCGTAGAAAGACTGGATAAACTGCTCGGATTCCCCAAGACCTGCCCCCACGGAGGAACCATTCCTGCAAAAGGAGAACTCCTAGTTGAAATCAATAACCTACCACTAGCTGATATCAAGGAAGCTGGATCCTACCGCCTGACTCGTGTGCACGATAGCTTTGACATTCTCCATTATCTGGACGAGCACTCACTTCACATCGGTGATCCGCTCCAAGTCAAGCAGTTTGATGGCTTCAGCAATACCTTCACTATCCTCACTAAAAATGAAGATTTACAAGTGAATATGGACATTGCCAAACAACTCTATGTCGAGAAAATCAACTAATTTCTCAAGTCCCCCACCAACCCTGAAAGTTTAATTTTCAGGGTTTTCTTATCTATTTTTTATACCAAAAAAGATAGTAAACACTTTCATACTCCAACTAAATATTGTATAATAATTATATAAAATATTACGTCACTAACAGATGAAAAAAGGAGGTTTTATCATGAAAAAAATCATCTATATCAAAACCATTCAACTCCTTGTCATCGATGGAATTATGCTGGCATTTTTGGCATTTAAAGAGGGGCTTACTTGGGATTGGATGTTGATTTATAGCGGTTGGCTCATTTTCTTTCATCCTGTGCTATTGACCTATCTTTCTAACCAGCTTTGTGACCACTTTAGTCAACTCTATTCTCAGATTAGACCGATATTCTGGCGATTTGCCTTACAAATCCTTCTATGGGATAGTCTGATGATTCTCTCCTTGCTGTTTTTAAGGGGTATCCCACTTTTACTTCAGGGCACTCTCCTAACCCTAGGACATCTCATACTTTCCTATCGCATAAGCCAAAGCCTGAAAAGAGACTTCCCAAAAGCCTATCAGGAACAGATTTCTTTTTGGAATATTTTATGATAGATGAGAAAAACCAAGCCGGCTGGGCTTGGTCTTTCTTATCTATTTTTAGTATCTAGGATAATGGTGACTGGTCCGTCATTGATCAGCTCAACCTGCATATCCGCTCCAAAGATGCCTGTCTGAACGGGTACTTCTTGCGCTAATTTTTGATTGAAAGCGTCATAGAAGTCTGATGCCATATCAGGCTTGGCTGCCCCTGTAAAGGCTGGACGATTGCCCTTCTTAGTATCCGCAAAGAGGGTAAACTGAGAAATAGAGAGGATTTCTCCTTCAATATCTTTGACAGACAGGTTCATCTTGCCTTCTGCATCTGAAAAAATCCGCATGTTGACCAGTTTTCTCACAGCATAGTCCAAATCTTCCTCTTGGTCCTCTGGTCCAACTCCAACCAGCAATAAGAGTCCCTGATTGATTTTTCCCTGAATCTGACCTTCGATACTGACTTGGGCTTTTTTAACCCGTTGGATAATGATTTTCATAATAGCCTTTCTAGTAAGAGCTAGGACAATTAGCCATTGGTACGTTTAACAGAGTAAACTTCTGGCACACTCTTAATCTTGTCTACGACCGTAGTCAGCGTCGAGAGGTTAGCAATGCCAAAGGATACATGGATATTAGCAAACTTCATATCCTTGGTTGGTTGAGCATTGACTGTTGAGATATTCTTGGTTGTGTTTGAAAGAACTTGCAGTACATCGTTCAATAGTCCTGTACGGTTGAGTCCATAAATATCGATATGAGCCATATACTCCTTATTCGAGCTAGAGTACTGGTCTTCCCACTCCACATCAAGGAGACGTTGCTCGTAGTTTTCTTGGGCACGCAGGTTCATACAGTCCACACGGTGAATAGCCACACCACGACCCTTGGTGATATAGCCGACAATATCATCACCAGGAACTGGATTACAGCATTTGGCAATCCGCACTAGGAGGCCTGATGCACCTTCAATGACCACACCTCCCTCATGCTTGACCTTGAGAGTTTCTTTATTTTCAACCTTGATCTCGCCACCTTTGACAAGTTCTTCTGCCTCAGCCTTGGCCTTGGCACGCTCTTCCTCACGGCGTTCCTTTTCAGTCAGACGGTTAAAGACGGTAATAGCTCCAATTTCTCCAAAACCAATAGCCGCAAAAAGGGATTCTTCTGTCTTGTAGCTAGTCTTTTGTAGAACTTGGTCCATGTGACGCTTGTCCATGAATTTATTGGCCACATAGCCATTTTCTTGGAACTGAGCCATCAGCATCTCACGACCCTTGTTGACAGACAATTCCTTGTCTTGGTTTTTAAAGAACTGACGAATCTTGTTGCGCGCCTTGCTGGTCTTAACCATATTGAGCCAGTCACGGCTAGGTCCAAAGGAGTTGGGGTTGGTGACAATTTCAACCTGATCCCCCGTCTTGAGCTTAGTTGTCAGTGGAACCATACGCCCATTGACCTTGGCACCAGTTGCTTTTTCACCGACCTTGGTATGGATTTCGTAAGCAAAATCAATCGGTCCTGAATCTTTTGGAAGGGAACGGACAGCTCCATCTGGTGTAAAGACGTAAATCTCCTCAGCCAAATAGTTTTCCTTAACTGAATCAACAAATTCCTTGGCATCATCAGCCTGGTCTTGGAGCTCCATCATCTCCTTGATCCAGTTCATCCCAATAGCTGATTCCTTGCTGTTAACCTGCCCCTTAACGCCTTTCTTATAAGCCCAGTGAGCCGCAACCCCGTACTCAGCCACCTCGTGCATAGCCTTGGTTCGAATTTGGAATTCGATCGGCCCTTTTGGCCCATAAACAGTCGTATGGATAGACTGATAACCATTGGCCTTGCGGTTAGCAATATAGTCTTTGAAGCGGCCAGGCATCGGTTTCCAAAGTTCATGCACATAACCAAGCATGGCATAAACATCACTTTGGGTATCCAAAATACAACGAATAGCAATCAGATCATAGATTTCCTCAAACCGTTTTCTCTTATCCTGCATTTTGCGGAAAATCGAGTAAATATGCTTAGGACGACCGTAAATCTTCCCTTTCAGGTGACGATCTGTCGTATATTCCTCTAATTTTGTGACTACCTCATCCACCAAGGCTTCACGCTCTCTACGTTTTTCCTTCATCATATGGGTAATCTTGTAAAACTCCGTTGGATTGAGATAACGGAAAGATAGGTCTTCCAATTCCCATTTGACGCTAGAAATCCCCAGACGGTGGGCAAGAGGGGCATAGATTTCCATGGTTTCTTTGGAAATACGCTCCTGCTTGTCTTTTCGAAGGTGTTTTAGAGTCCGCATATTATGCAAGCGGTCAGACAGTTTGACCAAGATAACACGGATGTCCTCAGACATGGCCATGAGCATCTTGCGGTGGTTTTCAGCCAACTGCTCCTCGTGAGACTTGTACTTGACCTTACCAAGCTTAGTAACCCCATCTACGATTACCCGCACATCAGGACCAAACTCTCTCTCCAAATCGTCCAAGGTCGCATCAGTATCTTCTACCACATCATGCAAGAAACCACAAGCTACTGTTACAGCATCCAGCTTGAGCTTAGCTAAAATACCTGCCACTTGGATAGGGTGAATGATATAAGGCTCGCCTGATTTGCGATACTGGCCACTGTGGCATTCAACCGCATAGACCAAGGCCTTATGGACAAAATGGACATCCTCTTCCGTCAAATATTCTTTGGTTAAAGCGACAACTTCTTCGCCTGTTAAATTCACTTCTTTTGGCATCTCTACTCTCCAATTCTTCCTACCATTTTATCACTTTTTTAAGAATATGAAAACTAGATTAGAACAGAATAAGAAAAAAATAATTCAGAATTGCTTGATAATTCTGAATTATTAGTCTATAATATATTACGAAGTTAGATTTTAAACTTAGGTGATAGAAGGAGAGATAGAAGAACGGAAACCATATTGTAACCGAAAGACTTTCTGACTTCCCCAATTCCATTGAATATACGAAAGATAAACAGTGGAACTCGTGTCACATACACTGGTACCTTGACTGGATTTTGGAATTAAAATCCTCAAGATACTTTCTTTTATCCTTTAGTTTATAAGGAGAACACCTATGAAAAAAACTGCTATTTCTATCTTTGCTCTCCTAGTGTTAGGAGTTAGCTGCCTGTTCCTATTCAGCCAGCAAAGCTATAAAAAAACAGTCGTTCAATACTATGCTAACGACCAGAACCTGCCCAATAGGATAACTTATAGTGAATATAGCGACAAACGAGAAGCCAACTACGGTGGCACTCTAAACATCACATCTATCAAACAAGCTAATGACGGAGTTTATGCAACCTATGAAGGGCAATTGACACCTCTCCAATAGTGATAAATTGATAACCAGCCTGTCTTCATCTAGTCATGCTGGTTTTTAAGTTCATTCTAAATCCTTACCTATTCGCCCCAACTGTGCTATACTTAATTTAGTACATTCTTTGAGATTGGAGCTAATATGAAAATTCATAAAACCGTGAATCCTGTTGCCTATGAAAACACCTATTACCTAGAAGGCGAAAAGCACCTCATCGTTGTCGATCCTGGTAGCCATTGGGAAGCCATTCGTCAGACAATAGAGAACATCAGCAAACCGATCTGTGCCATTCTATTGACCCACGCCCATTATGACCATATCATGAGTCTGGACTTGGTTCGTGAGACTTTTGGCAATCCTCCTGTCTATATCGCAGAGAGCGAAGCCAGCTGGCTCTATACTCCTGTCGATAATCTCTCTGGGCTTCCCCGCCACGATGATATGGCAGATGTGGTCGCAAAACCTGCAGAATACACTTTTATCTTTCACGAAGAATACCAACTAGAGGAATTTCGTTTCACTGTCTTGCCAACACCAGGACATTCTATCGGCGGTGTTTCTATCGTCTTTCCGCAAGCTCATTTGGTCTTGACAGGTGATGCTCTGTTCCGTGAAACAATCGGACGGACGGATCTTCCAACTGGTAGCATGGAACAACTCCTCCATAGTATCCAGACCCAACTCTTCACCCTACCAAACTACGATGTTTATCCAGGACATGGTCCAGCTACTACTATCGCTCACGAAAAGACCTTCAATCCTTTTTTCTAGTAAAATGATGACAATGACTATCGCATTTTAAGTATATTATCCAGCAGTCTTTCCACTATAAAAGGCATCCTATCAAAGTTTTCACACCTGATTGGATACCTTTTTTCTGATGACTAGATTTTTTGCATTACCAAATAATCACGCGCTCTTCTGGTGAACGCCACATTCCGTCGCCTTCTTTGACATCATAAGTTGTAAAGAAATCATCAAAGTTTGGTACTTGCACATTGACACGGAGTTTGGCTGGTGCATGCACATCGACGCTAGCCAAAAGTTTCATAAATTCTGGACGACCTTTCATGCGCCAGATGCGACCGAAGTTGTAGAAGAACTCTTCTGCGGAGAAGTCTGGTTCTCTCTTAGCTGCTTCAAGTGCTGCAGCGATTCCTCCTAAGTCAGCCACGTTTTCTGATACAGTCAATTTACCGTTGATAGTTGCTCCATAAGAATCCTGTCCATCAAACTGGTCAATGACTTTTTGTGTTTTCTCCTTGAAGGCAGCATAGTCGCTCTCTGTCCACCAATCCTTGAGGCTACCATTTTCATCAAAGGAAGCTCCGTTGGTATCAAAGGCGTGGGAAATTTCATGGGCAATAACTGCCCCAATACCACCGTAGTTAGCAGAAGATGACTGATGCAAGTCATAGAAAGGTGCTTGTAAAATGGCCGCTGGGAAGACAATTAGGTTCTTCTGTGGATTGTAGTAGGCATTGACCATATGAGCAGGCATGCCCCATTCCTTGTAGTCAACAGGTTGGTTCCACTTGTTCCAACTGTGCTTGATTTCCACACGCGCAAAGGCTAAAGCATTGCCAAAAAGACTGACAGTTTCGTCCACCACCTTGTCCTTATAGCGTTCTGGCAATTCCTCTGGATAACCGATATAAGGCTTGATGACATTGAGTTTGACAATGGCCTTGTCACGAGTTTCTGGAGTCAGCCAGTCATTTTTGGCCAAGCGTTCCTTATAGACATCAATCATGGTTGCCACTTTTTTCTCCACGTCCGCCTTAGCTTCTGGAGAGAATTTTTCATGGGCATACCAAAGACCCAAGGCTTGTTTGAAAGGACCTTGTGCTAGCTGGTAGGCTGCCTTGACCTTGTCTTTGGCTTCTGGAACTCCTGAAAGCGCACGGCTATAGGCACCTGACAAGACACGAATTTCTTCTGTTAAATAGCTGGTTGAGAGATTCACAACACTTAAAATTAAGGTTGCCTTGAGAAGAGGCCAGGCTTCTTCACTATAGAATTGCTCTGCTGCTTGCCAGAAACGTTCCTCATCTACAATAACCTTGTCTGGCACTTGTCCAAGAACGGCTTGGAAGAAGTCATCCAAAGGTAGGGCAGGCGCAAATTTCTTGAAATCTTCGTAATCATATGGATGGTAAAGTTTAGCATACTCTGAACTTTCTTCATTAGAAAGCACTACTGCCGCAACTCGACGGTCCAATTCAAGTCTTTTCTCTAGCAAGTCTTCAATTTCTTCATCAGAGAAATCATAAGCCTTGAGAAGATTTGCGCTGCTTTCTTTCCAAAGAGTCAAGAGCTCTTCGCGCTGAGGATGGTCTTCTGCATAGTAGGTCGTGTCTGGCAGGATCGTGCTTGGAGCGCTAGCCCATAGAACATTGATTCTGGCATCCATAAAGTCTGGCGATACACCAAAAGGAAGGAAGTTTGGTTTTCCTGCAAGTTCAAACTCTGCTAGTTTAGCTGTGAAATCCGCAAAAGTCTCCAATTCTTGGAATTCTTTAAGGAGTGGTAAGACAGGTGTGATACCGTCAGCTTCTCTCTTGTCAAAATCACGAACTAGGCGGTGGTATTTGACAAAGTTTGCCAAGATAGCATCCTCAGGCACCTCTTCACCTGTCAACCACTTGTCTGTTGTAGCCAACATCAAGTCTTCAATTTCCTGATCTAAATCAACAAAACCTCCTGTTTGAGACTTATCTGCTGGGATTTCAGCTGTCTGTTGCCATTCTCCATTGATAGCATCATAAAAATCATCTTGATAACGTGTCATCTTGTTCTCGCTTTCATTTGTACTTGCTCTTAGCTTAACAAAAATTACCTAGGAATGCAATTAAAAATGAACGGATGTTTCCTATTGTTTTTCAGTTATTATTTTAATTTTTTTAAAAATTAACTTGACTTAATTTTTTTTTTAATGTATATTAAGAGGCAGGAGGAATATAAGTTTATGATACGTATCGAAAACCTCAGTGTCTCCTACAAAGAAACGTTGGCACTTAAGGATATTTCACTAGTGCTCCAAGGACCAACAATTACCGGTATCATTGGTCCAAACGGTGCTGGGAAATCAACACTATTAAAAGGTATGCTGGGAATTATCCCACATCAAGGTCAGGCATTTCTCGATGACAAGGAAGTTAAAAAATCCTTACACCGAATTGCCTATGTCGAACAAAAAATCAATATCGACTACAACTTTCCCATCAAGGTCAAGGAATGCGTCTCGCTAGGACTCTTTCCCTCTATCCCTCTCTTTCACAGTTTAAATGCTAAACATTGGAAGAAGGTGCAAGAAGCCCTTGAAATCGTCGGTCTAGCTGACTACGCTGAACGGCAAATCAGTCAACTGTCTGGAGGTCAATTCCAGCGGGTCTTGATTGCTAGATGTTTGGTACAGGAAGCCGACTATATCCTCTTGGATGAACCCTTTGTTGGGATTGACTCTGTCAGTGAGGAAATCATCATGAATACGCTGAGAGATCTGAAAAAAGCTGGGAAGACGGTTCTCATCGTCCACCACGACCTCAGCAAGGTTCCCCACTACTTCGATCAAGTCTTGCTTGTCAATCGAGAAGTGATTGCCTTTGGTCCAACCAAAGAAACCTTTACCGAAGCCAATCTCAAAGAAGCTTACGGTAATCGACTCTTTTTCAATGGAGGTGACCTATGATTGCAGAATTTATCGATGGATTGCAAAAATTCCATTTCCTACAAAATGCCTTGATAACAGCTATTGTCGTCGGGGTCGTAGCTGGAGCTGTAGGATGTTTCATCATTCTACGCGGGATGTCACTCATGGGAGATGCCATTTCACATGCTGTCTTACCAGGTGTAGCCCTCTCCTTCATCTTGGGCCTTGACTTCTTTATCGGAGCCATTGTCTTTGGACTGCTAGCTGCCATCATCATTACCTACATCAAGGGAAACTCGATTATCAAAAGCGATACCGCCATCGGCATTACCTTTTCTTCTTTCTTAGCCCTCGGTATCATCTTGATTAGTGTCGCTAAAAGTTCAACTGACCTTTTCCATATCCTTTTTGGTAATATCCTAGCCGTCCAAGATACGGATATGTTTATTACTATGGGTGTGGGAGCAGTCATTCTCTTGTTAATCTGGATTTTCTTCAAGCAACTCTTGATAACTTCCTTTGATGAACTCTTGGCTAAAGCCATGGGAATGCCTGTCAATTTCTATCACTACCTTCTCATGGTGCTCCTGACTCTCGTGTCTGTGACAGCCATGCAAAGTGTCGGAACTATCCTGATTGTAGCCATGCTGATTACCCCAGCTGCAACTGCTTATCTGTATGCTAATAGCCTGAAAAGCATGATTTTCCTTTCCTCAACCTTTGGAGCTACTGCTTCAGTTTTGGGACTCTTTATTGGCTATAGTTTTAATGTTGCGGCAGGTTCTAGTATCGTGCTCACAGCTGCTAGTTTCTTTCTCATTAGCTTCTTTATCGCTCCCAAACAACGATATTTGAAACTAAAAAATAAACATTTGTTAAAATAAGGGGCAAAGCCCCAATAATAAATTGGAGGATCTAATGAAAAAATTAGGTACATTACTCGTTCTCTTTCTTTCCGTCATTGCTCTTGTAGCATGTGCTAGCGGAAAAAAAGATGCAGCTTCTGGTCAAAAACTAAAAGTTGTTGCTACAAACTCAATCATTGCTGATATTACTAAAAATATTGCTGGTGACAAAATTGATCTTCATAGTATCGTTCCGATTGGGCAAGACCCACACGAATACGAACCACTTCCTGAAGATGTTAAGAAAACTTCTGAGGCAGACCTCATTTTCTATAACGGTATCAACCTTGAAACAGGTGGCAATGCTTGGTTTACCAAATTGGTAGAAAATGCTAAGAAAACTGAAAACAAAGACTACTTTGCAGTCAGCGAAGGCGTTGATGTTATCTACCTTGAAGGAAAAAATGAAAAAGGTAAAGAAGACCCACACGCTTGGCTCAACCTTGAAAATGGGATTATCTTTGCTAAAAATATCGCTAAACAATTGAGCGCCAAAGACCCTAACAACAAAGAATTCTATGAAAAAAATCTCAAAGAATATACTGATAAGTTAGACAAACTTGATAAAGAAAGTAAGGATAAATTTAATAACATCCCTGCTGAAAAGAAACTCATTGTAACCAGCGAAGGAGCATTCAAATACTTCTCTAAAGCCTATGGTGTCCCAAGTGCTTACATCTGGGAAATCAACACTGAAGAAGAAGGAACACCTGAACAAATCAAGACCTTGGTTGAAAAACTTCGCCAAACAAAAGTTCCTTCACTCTTTGTAGAATCAAGTGTGGATGACCGTCCAATGAAAACTGTTTCTCAAGACACAAACATCCCAATCTACGCACAAATCTTTACTGACTCTATCGCAGAAGAAGGTAAAGAAGGCGACAGCTACTACAGCATGATGAAATACAACCTTGACAAGATTGCTGAAGGATTGGCAAAATAATCCTCTGAAAAACGTCATTCTCACATTGAGCTGGCGTTTTTTCTATGCCCACATTTCCGGTCAAATCATTGGAAAATTTCGACCGTTTCAGCTAAAATGGAAGAAAAAAGATTGGAGTATCTTATGGTAACTTTTCTCGGAAATCCTGTGAGCTTTACAGGTAAACAACTACAAGTCGGCGACAAGGCGCTTGATTTTTCTCTCACTACAACAGACCTTTCTAAAAAATCTCTGGCTGATTTTGATGGCAAGAAAAAAGTTTTGAGTGTCGTGCCTTCTATCGATACAGGTATCTGCTCAACTCAAACGCGTCGCTTTAATGAAGAACTGGCTGGACTGGACAATACGGTTGTCTTGACTGTTTCCATGGACCTTCCTTTTGCCCAAAAACGTTGGTGCGGTGCTGAAGGCATTGAAAATGCCATCATGCTCTCAGACTATTTCGACCATTCCTTTGGACGTGACTATGCCCTCTTAATCAATGAGTGGCACCTATTGGCACGCGCAGTCTTTGTCCTTGATACTGACAATACGATTCGCTACGTTGAATACGTGGACAATATCAACTCAGAACCAAACTTCGAAGCCGCAATTGCAGCAGCTAAAGCCCTATAGAAAAAAATCCTCTGTCACAAAGAGTTTCCTACTCTTTGAAACGGAGGATTTTTGTTTACGAGTAAATATAATTTCAATCAGCTAAAAACAATCGCCTTACTCTACAGATTTCAAGGCTTCTAACATATCAACCTTTCTCAGATGATGATTGACAAAGAAACCAAGTACAGTCAAAATGATGCTTACTGCTGCTACTGGGATTACGTAGACCTCCCAACCTACCTGTGGATAAAAGAGAATAGTCGCAGGCGAAATCATTTGAATCAAAAATTGGTGTAAATAGAAACCTGAGAGCAGACCAAGTACGATTCCCACAAGAGACAAGACAATCGTCTCACGGTAAATGTAGAGGGTGACTTCATTATTATGAAAACCAAGAACCTTGATAGTGGAGAGTTCACGGATTCTCTCAGCCACGTTGATATTGGTCAGATTGTAAAGGATAACAATAGCTAATAGAACCGACACGATGACCAAGATAGTCATGGTCTGATTGAGTGAGCTAGCGACAGAGTCAAAGAGCCGAATAGCTGAAGCATTCTGGACGACACTGGACACCGCAGCTTGATTCATAAGTAAACCTGCCTGCCTTTCGATACTAGGCGCACTAGAATCCTTTAGCGTAACCAGATAAGTATTAGCTTGCGGCACCTGTCCATAAATTTGCTCATAGCTAGCCTGACTCATATAAATAAAGTGACCAACGTAATTCTCAGCAATGGCAGCGACCTTTAGTTCCTTACCTTCAATTTCTAAAGTCTGTCCAACCTTAACACCTGCCAGCTGGGCAAGTTTATCCGTGATAACGATTCCATCTTTTAATGTCAGCTCCTGCTGATGATCTTGCAGATGGATAAAGGGTGTCAAATCTTCCTTCTCTGTCATCATAAGGGTAATGGTCTGAAGACCAGCCTTGCCCTTGAAATCCTTGTCTAGCGTTTTAGAATAGATTTTCTGGTAGGCTAGTATCTCCTGTCCTTTCAACACTTCTTCCAACTCTGCCTTGTCTTGATTGGTCGCACTAGGATTTTCAGAGACAATCATCTGATACTGTTGGATTTGTTGAAACTGTCTAGTCGGAACTCCTGCCACAGAGGATTGGATTCCCAATCCTGCAAAGAGCAGAGCGACTGAACCTGCCACACCAAAGATTGTCATCAACATTCGTTGCTTATAACGAAAGATATTGCGAGCTGTTACCTTATGGGTAAAACTGAGACGACGCCAAATAAAACTGATGCGCTCCAGTAAGATTTTAGCTCCTTTAACAGGTGGTTTAGGTAGTAAAAGCTGGGCTGCTTCATCATGAAGTTCCCTCCGAGCCACCAGATAAGCTGGCAACACACTCGCCAACCAACTCAAGCCAAGAGCTAGTAAGCTATAAGTCCAATAGAAGTGAATCTGGGTTTCTCCCACCACCATACCTTTTGTAATAACGCTTGAAATCACACTGGCTAGCAAATAATGGCCAAGTATACTACCTAGAGCCGTTCCGACAGTCCCAGCTACTAGACCGTAAAGCAGAAATTTAGCAATAATATCCTTACTGCGATAGCCCAAGGCCTTAAAAATACCTGCATGTGTTCGCTCTTCATCCACAAAACGAGTCATAGTTGTGAAGGTCACCATAGCTGCTACGGCATAAAGCACCACAGGAAAGATATTGCCCACTGCCCGAATACTGGCTGAAGCATTGCTGTACATGAGGAAGCCCTGACCGCCAGGAATGGTCTGACGATTATAAACCTGATACTTGGGCTCAGCCAAATCATCCAAAACTTTCTGATGTTTTTCTAATTTTTCCTTTTCTTGAGCTAGACTTTGTTCAGCTTGCTTTAGCTTGTCCTCTTCCTTACTCAATTCCTGCTTGGCTTGGATAAGTTGAGCACTAGCCTGCTCTCTCTGAGCTTGAGGAATCAAGGCTAGTTGACTTTCCTGAGCCTGTAAACGAGCTTGAGCAGTTGCTAAACGACGCTTACCTTCCTGTAAATTAGTCTCAGCCTTATTAAGGATCTCTTGTCCCTTATCGAGAGATTCTTGGCCTTCTTTTTTCAAAAGTTGCAGACGTGCCTTGCCATTATCTGATAGAGCTTGTTCAAGGTCTTCCTGATATTGCTTGGATTTTTCTTCATAAGCTGATGAAAAGGCATTTAAGCCAGCTAAATCTTGATATTTCAAACGAGCTATATTGTAGACTTTCTGATCAAACTGACTAGGTAAAATCACCCCATAGGCTGTCAGAGTCCCACTTCCACTTCCTGCATAGCCCATATCTCGCTGGGAGAGGATTTCAGCTGAATTCACAAAACCAGTAATGGTATATGTATGGTCTTTTAAAGAGGAATGACCGCCTTCTTTTTCTTTAAAACTAATCTCCTGTCCCACGCTATATTGACTCTGCAGATGACTTGCCAAAGCAATTTCCTGGTCTGACTGCGGAAGTCGCCCCTCTCTTAGCTGAAAGGTTGAAATTCGCTCTGGTTTGGAATACAGCCGAATGGCATCCTGCCCATTATCCGTGGTCACATCTGTCAAGTAGCCAAACTCGACCTCTGCGCCCTCTATCTGTTCTAGTTCTTTTTGATCTGCTTGATCCAAGCCATAGTTAGACATGACTGCCAAATCCAAGGTTTGAGCAGTGGTTAAATAGTCATTGGCGGTCACCTCCATGTTGGGACTAGTCACTTTGAGACCTACTAGGGCTAGAGATCCCAACATCATCAAGGTCAAGATGGATAAAAAACGCCCCTTGGAGCCTGTGAAGGACTGAATTAAGTCCTTCCAATAAGTTTTTCGCTTAATCATGCTAGTACTCCAAACTGTCAATATCCTGAGGATGCTGGTTGATCACCACATCCTTGACACCGGCATCGTGCATATGAATCACGCGATCAGCAATGGGCGCCAAAGCTCCATTGTGAGTCACGATGATCACCGTCGCTCCCTTTTGACGAGACATATCTTGGAGAATTTTCAAAACCTGCTTACCCGTCTGATAATCCAAGGCTCCAGTCGGTTCATCACAAAGGAGGATTTTAGGATTTTTGGCTACCGCGCGTGCAATGGAGACTCGCTGTTGCTCCCCTCCAGACAGCTGTGCTGGGAAATTATTAAGACGATGAGCCAGACCTACATCTGTCAAAACCTGCTCAGGATCCAAGGCATCCGTCACGATTTCAGAAGCTAGTTCCACATTTTCCTTAGCTGTCAGATTGGACACTAGATTGTAAAACTGAAAAACAAAACCGACATCATTTCTACGGTAATTGGTGCGCTGATGGGAACTATAGTCTGCAATATTGACACCATCAATCCATATTTCCCCTTCATCATTGGTATCCATTCCCCCAAGAAGGTTAAGAACCGTTGACTTGCCTGCACCTGATGCACCTAGAATAATAACCAGTTCTCCCTTTTCAATCTCAAAATTCACATCACGATTGGCCACAATCTCCGTGTCCCCAACCTGATAACGCTTGTAACAGTGTTTCATCTCAATATAAGCCATATCAGTTTCTCTTTCTTTCATATTTACTATCATTATATCGCTTTTTCAAGCCATTGGAAACTGGGAACAAAAACAAAAAGCCTAGAAATCAATCCTAGGCTTACAATTTTTTATTTTCCAAGGTAGTATTCAGAAACGACGTTCAATTTTTCGTCAAATTCGAATACCAATGGTGGGAAGTTAGGGATTTCCACGTCCATGATTTCGTCATCTGACAAACCTTTGATGTGTTTTACAAGGGCACGGATTGAGTTACCGTGAGCTCCTACGAATACGTTTTTACCATCTTTAAGAGCTGGAGCGATTTTATCTTCCCAGAATGGAAGGGCACGTTCCAAAGTCACTTTCAAGTTTTCAGCATCTGGGATTACTGAGTCGTCAAGTGAAGCATAACGACGGTCTGTGTGAGCTGAGTGCTCATCATCACGGTCCATGTTTGGAGGCAATACATCGTATGAACGACGCCAGATGTGAACTTGCTCATCACCAAATTGTTCAGCAGCTTCAGCTTTGTTTTTACCAGTCAAACCACCATAGTGACGTTCGTTCAAGCGCCATGATTTTTCAACTGGAACCCACAATTGGTCAGAAGCTTCAAGAGCCAAGTTAGTTGTTTTGATAGCACGTTTCAATACTGAAGTGTAAGCTTGGTCAAATTCGATACCAGCTTCTTTGATCAATTTACCAGCGTCAATCGCTTGTTGTGTACCTTTTTCAGACAAATCAACATCAGCCCAACCAGTGAAAAGGTTAGCTTTGTTCCATTCAGACTCACCGTGGCGAGCAAAAACCAATTTTACCATTAGATGGATTCTCCTTTAAATTTTCCGAGGTTTCCCCTCGTTTATCTATTCTATTTTACACAATTTTTCACAAAAAATCTAGTCAAAACCAAAAAGGAAAGGACTGTTTGACAATCCTTTTCCTTGTTCACATTATAAAATAACCTTATTTCTCTTCAAATCCTTCTGCGACTGCATCCGCAAAGTTTTCTTCAACGATGCTTGCGCAGTGGTCACAGATGGTTGCATGGTAGCTGCGTTCTGCTGTTGTTGGGTCGATACGACGGCAACGGTCACATACTTCACCTGCAGCGCGTTCAACTGTGAAGGCTACATCTTCAAAGCTAACGGCAGCTTCCGGAGCTGGTCCTTCTGCGATGGTCAAGTCTGACACGATTAAAAGTTGAGCTACATTGCTATTTACTGCTTCGAGTAGAGTTTTCACAACTTCATTTGGATAAACTGTCAAGTGAGCTTCAAGTGATTTACCGATAACTTTGGCATTACGAGCCTCTTCCAAGGCTTTTTGAGCTTGTCCACGGAAGTCCATGAAGGCTGCCCATGTATCTAAGATTTCTTCTTGGTTAGCAAAAGTTTCTGCTTCTGGCAATTCTGACAATTGAACGAAGTCTTCTGTTTCAAACTCAAGGTATGACCAGATTTCTTCCGCAGTGTGAGGAAGGATTGGTGTCAAGAGTTTGGTAATTTTTACAAGAATATCGTAGAAGACAGTCTGCATTTGACGGCGTTCCAATGATTTGGCACCTTCGATATAAACAACATCTTTGGCAAAATCAAGGTAGAAGGCTGACAAGTCAACGTTGATAAAGTTCACCAAGGCCTTGTAGATTGTCAAGAATTCAAAGTTTGCGTAAGCATCACGAATGGTCTTAACAAGCTGGTTAAAGCGAATCGTCATGTACTTATCAACTGAACGAAGCTCATCGTAAGCTACTGCATCCTCAGCTGGGTTAAAGTCAGATGTATTAGCAATCAAGAAACGAAGAGTGTTACGGATTTTACGGTAAGATTCCGATACTTGGCTAAGGATATCCATTGAGATACGAACGTCATTGCTAGTATCTACACTTGTTACCCAAAGACGAAGAATTTCAGCGCCAAATTGTTTCTCAACATCGCTAGGCAAAATAGTATTTCCAAGAGATTTGGACATCTTTTCATCCTTACCATCAAGCGTAAAACCTTGAGACAAGATTTGTTTGTAAGGTGCTACGCCATGGTTGGCAACAGATGTAATGAGTGATGAGTTAAACCAACCACGGTATTGGTCAGAACCTTCAAGGTAAAGGTCAGCTGGATAAGTCAGATTTGGACGATTTACCAAAACACCATTCCATGATGAACCTGAGTCAAACCATACATCCATAATATCTGTTTCTTTCTTGAACTCCCCATTTGGAGAACCTGGATGAGTAAATCCTTCTGGCAAGAGGTCTTTGGCATCACGTTCCCACCAAATGCTTGAACCATGTACTTCAAAGAGTTGAGCCACATGTTCGATAGTCTCAGCTGTCATGATAGCTGTACCGTCTTCTGCATAGAAGATTGGAAGTGGAACACCCCAAGCACGTTGACGAGAGATAACCCAGTCACCACGGTCACGAATCATATTATATAGACGTACTTTACCCCATTCTGTATGGAATTTAACTTTATCAATAGCATCCAAGATTTTTTGGCGGAATTTAGAAACTGAGGCAAACCATTGTGGTACTGCACGCCAGATGATTGGTTTCTTGGTACGCCAGTCAAATGGATATGAGTGAGAGATTTCTTCTTTAGCAAGAAGCAGGTTACCTAGTTTTTCAATAACTGTTGGAACAACCTTGTCGTAGAATTGGCCTTCAAACTCAGGACCAGCATTCTTCATCATGATACCACGTTCGTCAACAGTCACTGCGACTTCAAGACCATTAGCAATACCAACATTGTAGTCGTCCTCACCAAAACCGGGGGCTGTATGGACAATACCAGTACCAGAGTCAGTTGTAACGTGGTCACCAAGGATCACCAATTCATCTACAGCTGTATCCCATGGATGTTCTGTTACGATGTGGTTCAATTCTTGACCACGGTAAGTTGCCAACACTTGAACATCAGCCCAGCCAAATTTCTCAGACAAGCTAGTCAACAATTCTGCAGCAACGACAAACTTACGAGTTTCACCAGCAGGTTGAACCAAGACGTAATCAATATCCGCTCCAACAGTCAAACCACGAGAAGCTGTGATGGTAAATGGAGTAGTTGTCCAGACAACGATGTAAGTATCTGTATCAAGAACACCTTTGCCATCTTTTACCTTATTGGCATAGTAAAGGGAAGTTGAAACCAAGTCATGGTATTCAATCTCTGCTTCAGCAAGGGCAGACTCAGATGACCAAGACCAGTAAACTGGTTTTGCACCACGGTAGATATAGCCTTTATTAGCCATCTCACCAAATACACGGATTTGGGCTGCTTCATAGTCTGGAGTTAAAGTCACATATAAATTTTCCCAGTCACCTGACATCCCCAAGCGCTTGAAATCATCACGTTGTTTATAAACTTGAGAAAGAGCGTATTCACGGCAAAGTTTTAAGTACTCAACCAAGTCCATTTCTTTACGTTTAACACCTTGTTTTGCCAAAACCTGCTCGATTGGCAGACCATGAGTATCCCAACCTGGGATATAAGGTGCGTTAAAACCTGACATAGACTTAGAACGAATGATGATATCTTTTGAGATATGATTCATGGCATGTCCAACGTGGATATTTCCGTTTGCGTATGGAGGGCCATCATGCAAGACAAAATGCGGTTTCCCTTCATTTAGTTCTTGACGACGTTGGTAAAGTTTTGCATCTTCCCATTCTTTTTGCCAGACTGGCTCTTTGGTTGGAAGGCCTGCACGCATTGGGAAGTCAGTTTTCCCAAGATTTAAAGTTTCTTTGAGTTTCATGATATCTCCTTTTTTATATAGACAAAATAAAAACCACGACTTCCAAAAAGGACGAAAATCGTGGTACCACCTTTATTCGGAAAAAGATCTAGTCTTTCTCCCTCTTATCCCGTAACGTGGGGAACGTCAAATCTTACTCTATTCAGACTTGAGTTTTTGAGAGGATAATCTTATCATTAGGGAATGCAGGACTCACACCATCTCCTGCTCGCTGGAAATATAAGGATAAGATATTGTTCTCACATCGTTTCTTATAAAATTGTAACGGATTCTTGCGGTGCTTCAAATCCCGGTGCTGAATCAACAGTTTCTGTAGCTGGTATTGGACCTGTCGGATGCACTGGAGCTACTTCTGGTTCTTCGTACATTGGACCAACTGGATGAGCAGGCTCTTCTTCAATTTGAGGACTCACTACAGGAGTTGGACCTTCCACTTCCTGTTTAGCCTGAGCTTCAAATTCAGCCAATTCTTTATTGGCTGCCTCAATACGAGCTTGTAACTCTGCCATTTCTGCTTGAGAGAACTGACGTGTCATATCAATTGGTTCTTCCTCAATTGGAGCTGGAATCGGTTCCCCAAGTACTTCGCTAACCACTTCTTTAAAAGCTTCATCACTGGTTTGAAGATAAGTAGCTGTTGGACGGAGAATATCTTCCCAATCTGAAGATTCAACAATAGCCAACTGACTCTCAATTGTAGATTTGAGACGTTGGTGGAAGACACGGCTCTTGTTTTTCAATTCTTCTGTTTCAACAGCAACTTTCTTAGCATTGTCTGTTGCTTGACGAAGAATCTCGTTTGCCTTATATTTAGCTTCTTCCAACAAGCGTTGCGCATCTTGTTCTGCTTGGTGAACGATATTGTTTGAACGTTCATGTGCCGCTTGTTTCACTCGCTCAGCTGTGTCTTGGGCAATCAATACAGACTGGCTCAATGAATCTTTCATTTCGTCAAAGTAAGACAAACGCTCTTCTAAACTCTTAATACGCAAATCTTTATCATGATTCGCACGAACAAGATCTTCGTAATCACGAACCACAATATCTAAAAATTCATCGACTTCTTCTGGATCAAAACCTCTGAATCGAGTTCCAAAAGTCTTGTCCTTTATTTCTAATGATGTAATTGGCATTCTATTCCTCACTTACTTAATAATAACTGGACGGTTATTTTTTTCTTCTCTTTTTTTGTTTGTCCCTTATCTTGAAGCAATCTCAAGCGCCCAAATTTTCTCACACTAATCAAGTCTCCAACTTGAACAGTATAATCTGATTTGTCTACCACATGGTAATTTACTTGGACAAGTTTCTTTTCAATCAACTGGTTTGCTTGATTCCTAGATAGTTTCAAAACATTTGATAAAAGAACATCTAATCTAAAACTAGACACACATAAATCCAGCTCTCGATACTGTTCTAGCTTATCTATTTTCTCGGTGAAAGGACGTTCCTCCAGCGAAACGGGTATACGGCCAATTTTCTTTAATCCATCTTGAAAGAGAAGAAGAAACTGCTGATTGATCATAATCTGCGCCCGTTCTTCATCTACTAGGATATCTCCAAAAAGTTTCCGTTCAATCCCTAATTGATTGATGACTGTCCCTAAAATCTTAGCATGCGTTAAGTGTTCAAATTTATTGGAATACACAATTTCTTGGAGAGATATTTCAAAATCTGAAAACTCTGGCTGGAAATAATCTGGGTATAATAAAACTCGAACATACTCACTCAAGACGAATTCCCCACTACTGCTACAAGCAAGACCATAGGTTTTGGCTAAAATTTTTAATAGCTTCTCCTGATGAGGATTGATAAAAGGAGTTAAAAAAGGAGCATAGCTATCTTCTACCTTCTTTATCCATTCCATTCCCTTGTCAAGAAAGGGACGATCTTCTATGGAGAAATGCTGGTAAATCCCTTTATTCATCCTATCATCGCCAGAAAACGAACTAGGTTTTCTCCTAAAAATCGAACCAAAACAATCGCAACCCAAACAGATAAATCAAGACCCGCTATCTGTAAAGGCAGGCGTTGCAAGGGAGCAAGCACTGGTTTGACCAATGCTACAATCCAACGACCTAAACTGGATTCGTAGGCACCTGGAAACCAAGACATGACAGCAAAGGCTACCAAAATCAGGGAGTAAATATCCACTGCATTATAAATCATACGAATTAAAAAAATCATTATCGTACTCTATTTCGCTTCATATCAAAGCCAAACTCACCATTTTGTTCTTCATCTGGTAAACGAATATCTTCTACATTCACAATAACATTCACTGGTGTCAACAGATACATGGTAGAAGCTACCTTTTTCAGATTTCCAGCTAAAACATGACAAGCCCCATCCAAATAGTCCAAACAACGACGAGCCTGTACTTCAGTCATATATTGAAAATCAATCAAGATACTTTCGTTACCTGCCAATAAATCAACAATTTCTGTTGCATCTTCATATTTTCTAGGATAACGAACGTCTATAATGACCTTATCCGTTGCACGCTGGCTCTGATTTGCCAATTCCTGTTGTCTTGCATGCAGTCTGGTGATATTGTTCTCCTTTGTTCCAGCTGATTGTGGAGTTTGAGTGATTGGGAGAGCTGGTTCCTGTGAAGAATTTACTGGAGTTAACACAGGCTCATCTCTTTTTTCATAAGGGAGACTTGAATCCTCATCCTCCGTAAAATAATCTATAAATCTATCGAATCTATCTTTTAAAGACATGGTTCTCTCCTACTTAAAAAATGCTGTACCTATACGAACAAAGGTGGAACCGAATTGAATCGCTTCTTTATAATCGCGACTCATTCCCATACTTAACTCGGTCATAGGCATATTTGGAATTTGTTTTTCTTGAATTTCTTTTTGTAAATCTTGGGTCACCTTGAAAATTTCTTTCAACTGCTCACTGCTAGCTTCAAAGGGCGCCATGGTCATTAAGCCAACATATTCAATCTTATCTAGTTTGGCTAACTCTGGCAAGATTTCCAGCAGTTCCTCTCTCGAAAAACCGTGTTTGCTTTCTTCTTTAGAAATATTTACCTGAATGAAACACTTGATGACGCGGTCACTTCTTTTTTGTATTTCCTCTGCTAGCTTAACTGAATCCAAGGCATGGAAATAATCGACAAATTGTATGACATCTTTCACCTTACGTCTTTGCAAGGTACCAATCAAATGCCAAGTCACATCTCGATCTTTTAAAGCTTCATATTTCTCCAGAAACTTATCGACACGATTTTCACCGATATGATGAACACCTAGCGGAAGCAAGGCTTCCGCTGTCGGTACATCTACATACTTGGTAACTGCAATGACAGAGACTGAACCACTCTCTCGATGAGCACTCAGACTCGCCTCTGCGACTTCTCGAAAAACAAGTTCTGTGTTTTCTTTTACATTCATTTACTTAACGATTTTTGAAAAATGGAGGTGTATCCAATTCATCTTCATCTTGTGACGTTGGGGCTTCAAAGCGTTCAACTGGAGAAAGGACTGAATCTGTTGTACGAACAATCGATTCACGGCGAAGATCCCAATCACCAAAAGCAGATGCCTGAGTTGGTTCCAAACGACGTGGATTTTGTTTTGGCAATTCAGCTGTTTCTGCCATATCAAAATGACGATCAAAGCCATGTGAATGAACTGGTTTCACTGTCTCACGGTAGTTAGTAGTAGGTCTAGCTTGTGGAGCCACAACCTTTTCAACACGATCTTGACGAACACCCGTTGCAACAACTGTTACGCGAATTTCATCACGCATACTTTCATCAATTGAAGTACCGAGCCAGATGTTCACTCCTTGACCTGCTGCCTGGTTCACAATTTGTGAAGCCTCTTCAGCTTCAATCAAGGTTAAATCAAGACCACCAGTAACGTTGACGATAACATCCTCAGCACCGTCAATAGTTGTTTCAAGAAGTGGTGAATAAATTGCCTTACGAGCTGCTTCTACCACACGTTCTTCTCCACTACCGATACCAATCCCCATAAGAGCATTCCCTTTATTTGCCATTACCGTTTTCACATCGGCAAAGTCAAGGTTAATCAATCCTGGATTGGTAATCAAATCAGTAATTCCTTGAACACCTTGACGAAGAACGTTATCTGCCTCGCTAAGAGCTTCAAGAAGTGGAGTTTTCTTATCAACAATTTCAAGCAAGTTGTTGTTTGAGATGATCAATAGAGTATCTACATGCTCACGAAGCTGATTGATCCCTTCTACAGCAAATTGACCACGTTTGCTTCCTTCAAAACCAAAGGGACGTGTTACAACACCAACTGTAAGGGCGCCCAAATCTTTGGCGATACGAGCAATAACAGGAGCAGCTCCAGTTCCAGAGCCTCCTCCCATACCAGCAGTGATGAAGACCATGTCTGCACCACTGATAGCTTCCGTCAGTGTTTCTTCGCTTTCTTCAGCAGCCTTACGACCAACCTCAGGTTGACCTCCTGCACCCAAACCGCGAGTCAATTTAGGACCCAACTGAATAACAGTCTCAGCTTTTGTACTGCTCAATGCTTGTACATCTGTGTTTGCTGCGATAAATTCTACGCCTGTAACACCTTCGTCGACCATACGGTTGATGGCATTGCCACCACCTCCACCGACACCAATTACTTTAATCACTGCACCTTGAGCAGCAGCTGTATCAAATGAAAATGTCATAATTTATTTTTCCTCTTTATTCGTCAAACATGCTTCCGATCAAGCCACGGAAACGATCTGCTAATTTCGGTTTATTTTGTGAAGCTTGTTGGAAATCCGCCATTGGTTCTGTAGGCACCACCGGCTCTACTTCTGGAGCAGGAGCTGGTTGAACAGGCGTTGATTGTACAAACTGAGCTGTTTTCTGAATCATTCCCCCAAAACTAATTGGTTGATGAGTCAGAGCAACTTCACCCTTGACTGCTCGTTGAGCCAAAAGATTAACTTCTGTCAATTGTCCAGCGAATTCCGATAGACTAATCACATGCGCAAAGGCTGGATTGCGAATCCCAACTTGGTTTGGAACATAGAGTTTGACACGAACGCCAAAGACTTCCTGAGCAAGTTCAATCATACCTGGTAAAATAGCATTTCCACCGATCAAAACAATTCCACCAGGAAGATCCAATAAATGTCTTCTTTCTAGGTCTTGTTTGATTTGTTCAAAAATATGCTTAATTCGTGCAGAAATAATCTCTGACAAGTAATCTTCTGTCACTTCAACAGGTTCTACTTCCCCAATAACCTCTACTTGGAAGGTTTCTTTACTTGCAAGAGGAGGATAAGCCTCTCCATAGTTTAATTTCAAACCTTCAGCTAACTTCTGAGAAGTTTTCAAGACTTTAGAGATATCCTTAGTTACATAATCTCCGCCTTCTTGGAGAATATTGGTAAACTGGAGTTCTTGGTTACGGATTGTAGCGACAGTCGTTTGCCCTGCCCCCATATCAATCACTGTAGCACCAAATTCACGTTCACCTTCGTTCAAAACTGATTGAACCATTGCTAGTGGTGAAATGATAATATTTTCAACCTGAACACCTGCACGCTCAACCGTCTTACGCAAATTGTGCAAGATAGTACGAGGGCCTGTATAAAGCAAGCCACGCATTTCAAGGCGAACTCCCATCATGCCACGTGGGTCACGAATCCCTTGGAAACCATCCACAATAAATTCTTCAGGAATAAAGGTAATGACTTCACGGTCAGGTGTCATACTTTTTGTCAAAGCTGATTTGACAACATTTTCAACATCTTGATCCGTAATTTCCTTGGTATCAGATGTTACTGGAATCATCCCTTGAGTTGGTTCTACCTGCAAAAGATTACCAGGTAAGCCGACATTCACTGATTTAATCGAAATGCCTGCCTTTTCTTCCGCTTGGGAAACAGCTGATTTGATAGCAGTTGCTGCTGCATCAATATCAACTATAATTCCATCCTTTACACCTTTACTTTTGGCATTACTCACGCCAATTACATTTAATTCACCATTTCTCTGCTCGGCTACAAGCACCTTGACAGAGCTTGTTCCAATATCTAGACCTGTAAAAAAGCCTTCTCTAGCCATTACATCGCATCCTCTCTATCTTCCAAGTTTCGCACTTCGTATTATTCCATAGCTAAACCAAGGCATAGCTATTCACAGAATATTATAACACAAAAAATCTAATCGTGCTTGCTTTTTTCCTAAATTTCCCAGCCAATTTTTTGTTTTTCTGTTCAGAAATTCATTCACTGTAAACTTTAGCAACAATCTGTCTATTGCCAAAAAAGAAAGCTCATTTCTAAGCTTTCTTTGCAATCATTTTTTCTGCTTCTTGTTCTAAAAATAGTTCCAAGATTTTCTTTGTCAACGTAATCGCTGCTGACAGGGCCAGAGAAACGATTAAATAATTAGCTACTAATCCGTGATCTCCAACCAATGGCGGTTTTGTCAAGAATCCGTAATCACCACCTGTTACCAAATTAACTACAAAAATCAAGGCATTTAGGGCAAAAGTCATGATAAAAATTCTTTTTACATCTAGCATTCTCGCATCGTACTGTCTCAAGAGATAAACCAGTGAGTTCCCCAAGAGAGCTAAATGCCCAAAGATAAAGGACAAAATGGCAATATGGGGGAAAGGATAGGCATCTGGCACTGGATAAACAAAGGCGGCTAATGTCCCAAATGTTCCTAGTAATGCAAAATACTGCCTATATTTGGACTGACCAGGAAGCAAGAGTACCACAAACATAGCCATACGACAATGGTAAAAGGGTAAGCTTTCTGACAGTGGCATATGATTGACCCAGTACCAACCATAAAGAAGGATCAACTGAACGGCCTGTAAAATCTGGAAAAATCGTTGGTAAACCTTCTTCTCACGATAACGATAGGCTGTATAAAAGGTCAAGGCCAAGAGTGTAAATATACTGACATACCAAAAAAGGTCAAATTTGGGTGGTTCTGTTGCTTGGGTCGTAAAGAAAATATCCCATAAATTCATCTAGTCTTCCTCATGATTCAAAATTTTCCTGCATTCTATTATACCATGCTACTTAAGAAAAATGGATTTAGAAATACGATAATCATCTTCTTAGTCAAGATATTGCTCCCTCTGACCTTGATAAACCTGCCAAAGAATCTCTATTTGCTCCTTGGTAATGCGTTTTTCAGATAAGTTCGGCAGTTGGTCAATGGCAAAAAATTGAAGGTCTGCAATTTCTTGATTTTTTTGGAATTGTCCATCAAGAAGCTTACATTCAAAAACAAACTTTGCATATTGCTTGCTCTGTAGTTGAAAACGATTTGTATCAAAAACAGCTAGTAGTCTTTCTACTTTAGCTTCAAAACCGGTTTCTTCTTCAATTTCCTTGAGAATATTTTCTGTTGGAGAATAGCCGACTTCACCAAAGCCACCTGGCAAAGCCCAATCATTCTCTCCTTGTCCCCGAACCAGACAAATCTTTTCGTCCTCAACAATCCAAGCACGGACGTCCATTAACGGAGTCGCATAAGCAGAAGTTGGCTTCAAGACTTCTGCCAATTCTTCGGCATCAAGGTCTGATGCTTGATTCAACATTTCAGATAAAAGACCTCGCAAGTCTTCGTAGCGCTCACGGTCAAACGGATCCTTTGTAAAGGTTAATCCAGTATCTGTAAGGGCAATCATTCTTTGCAAATACTTGACAAAATCACTTGTCTTCATGTTCTAAACTTTCTACCAATTTGGCTAGGTTCATAGAGTTAGAGCCTTTGAGCAGGATTTGGTCATTGGCACCGAGGCTTTCCTTGACCTGCTTAACTAGGTCTTCAAATTGGTCTTGGTCTTCTGTTTTCTTGAAGTAATAAACGTGTCCGATTGGAAACATTTGACTAGCCAGTTGGGCCAATTCAGCAATATCTTCCCCATAGAAAATAACGGTATCCAGCACATCTGGCGAGAGGCTCAAAATCATCTGGTTATGGAGTTGAACTGACTGGTTACCCAGTTCCTTCATGTCTGCTAGAACAGCAATTTTTTTTCCACCTTCGTTGGCTGGAATGGCAGAGAAAGTCTCCAAAATCAGCTTCATAGCAGTTGGATTGGCATTGTACACATCTGATAAGATATCTGCTCCATTGGCTGCTTTCTTCCACTCAGTACGGTTACGCGTCAATTCAAGATTTTGGAAAGCCTGACGAATTTGCTCCTCTGAAACTCCTTCTTGCAGGGCAACATAGGATGCAATCATAGCATTGGTCGCATTGTACTTACCAGTCACTGGCAAATCGAGTGCTTGTTCCAAGAAATTGGCCTTAAAGGTCAAGCTATCCTTGCGCTCAACCAAGTCTGTAATTTCCAGCTCTGCTCCTTGCCCAAAACGAACTACCTTTTTATCAGCTGGCAAGTAGTCCTCTACAATCGGGTCGGCTGGTGCCAAAAGCAAAGAACCCGATGCCATACCATCTGCAATTTGCAATTTCCCTTTAGCAATCTCTGAACGGTCTTTGAAAAAGGCCAAATGAGCTTCCCCAACCAAGGTCACAATGGCTGTCTTTGGATGAGCCAATTCAGACAAAAGATGAATATCGCCCAAGTGATCCTGCCCCATCTCCAAGACCAACTTTTCTGTTCCTTCAGGCATGTGGAGAACTGTGTAAGGAAGGCCAATCTCGTTATTGTAATTGCCTTGTGTTTTGTAGGTCTTGTAGGTTGTTGACAACAAGTGCGCCAACATATCCTTAGTGGTTGTCTTGCCATTTGAACCTGTAACTGCAAAGACATCAACAGCCATTTTCTCAAGATAGTAGGCAGCTAGTTGTTGAAAGGCAGTCAACACATCGTCTACTAGAATGTAAGGATGATTTGCGACCTCTTTCTCAGACAAGGTTACTGCTGCACCATTTTCAAAAGCTGTTTCGATAAAGTCGTGACCATCACGCGCACCTTTGAGAGGTACAAATAAATCTCCAGCAGCGATTAAACGACTGTCAAACTCAGCTTTTTCTAACTGAGCATCCGCAAAAAGACTAACATCATTTTTAGCTCCAACAGCTTGGGCAACTTCATGAATTGTAAGTTTCATTTCTACTCCTTTAAAAAGGGTTGAAGTCCGAGAACTCTAATCACCTGGCAGTGATGGTTCTGGCTTCTACCCTCTCTTTCATTTTTATAGCAAATGCGCTTCGCGCTTGTCAAAACTTTCTTTGGCAAGGTCAACCAAATGCTCGATTAAGTCTGGGTAGCTGATTCCCATATTGTCCCAAAGTAGTGGGTACATAGACCACTGGGTAAAACCTGGCATGGTATTAAGCTCGTTTAGGAAAATCTCTCCCTTATCTGTATAGAAGAAATCACAACGAGAGAGACCAAGTCCACCAATCGCACGGAAGGAAGTTTCTGCATTTTGACGCATGGCAGCTACTACATCATCACTGATCTTGGCAGGAATATCCATAGTAATCTTGTTATCAATATACTTGGCATCGTAGTCATAAAAGGCAACATCTTTGACAACTTCCCCTGGCAGCGTGCTTTTGACATCGTAGTTGCCCAAGAGGCCAACCTCGATTTCACGGGCATTCACCCCTTGCTCAACCAAGACACGGCTGTCATATTGGAAGGCAAGTTTCAAAGCTTGACGGAGTTCTTCTTGATTGTCAGACTTAGAAATACCGACACTTGAACCCATGTTTGACGGTTTGGTGAAGACTGGATAAGTCAATTTTTCTTCAACTTCAGCGATTTTAGCAGTCACATCATCCCCTTCAACGATGGCCACATAAGGAACTTGGGCAATACCAGCAGATTCTAAAACACGCTTGGTCGTGATTTTATCCATGGCAAGACTGGATGACAAGATGTTGCAGCCGACATAAGGCATTTTCAAAACTTCCAAGAATCCTTGAACAGAGCCATCTTCTCCCATCGGACCATGAAGAACTGGAAAGACCACTGCACCTTCTTCGTAAATAGCACTTGGTGCAACCTGCTTATCCCAATCAATGGTTTCATTGGTCATGAGACGGTCTTCTTGCCCCGGAGTCTGACTAAATTCTTGCGTTTTGATAAAGTCACCTGACTGGCTGATGAAGAAAGTCTTGACTGTGAAACGGTCGTAATTGACCGCACGCATGACACTTTCAGCTGAAAGGACAGAGACTTCGCGTTCTGCACTCCGTCCACCGTATAAAAGAATAATCGTTTGTTTCATATTATTTGTCCTAATTCTACTAGAATACTCGCTCTTTAGTATATCATATTTGCTTAGTTTTTTAAAACTTGAACCTGATACTACTCATCACACTATACAAAAAGAGGCCGATAGGAACGATTTTCAGCCTCTTTAACTTTTTTATAAATGAATGGAGTTCGTAAATTTGTCTACACTTACAACTCTGTCCGATTTTCAATAGCCCGTAAGAGGGTCACTTCGTCCGCATACTCGATATCCGCTCCGACAGCGAGACCTCGTGCCAGGCGAGTGACCTTTATCCCAGCTGGCTTGAGCAGGCGTGAAAGATACATAGAAGTCGCTTCACCATCTGCTGTAGCATTGGTCGCCACAATCACTTCTGCAACCTCACTATCCATCAGACGAGTCATGAGGCTCTTGAGATTGATATCGTCTGGACTGATGCCATTCATGGGAGAAATGAGTCCATGCAAGACATGATAGAGTCCGTGGTATTCTTGGATATTTTCCATAGCCGCCACATCACGACTATCCTCTAGCACCAAAATCGTTGTCTGGTCACGAGTCGGATCGGTACAGATAGAACAAGGATCATCGTCTGTCAAACGACCGCAGATGGAACAATAGGTCAACTCTCTCTTAGCAGAAAGGAGATTTTTTGCAAATTCATTGACATCATCATCAGACATCCCAATCGTATAAAAGGCCAGACGCGTAGCCGTCTTAATCCCGATACCTGGTAACTTAGAATAACTGTCAATCAGCTTAGCAATGGGTGTTGGATAAAGCATAAATTCCTTTCTAATTCATTGGATGGTGTTGGTTGTATAGATTGATAATGTCGCGAGCAATTGCTGGCCCAACATTTTTGGTTAAATTGGTATTATGAGGAAAGACTACTGCAACTGCAATTTGAGGATTTTCTGTTGGAGCATAGGCCACGGCATTGGTATTATTAGCTTCTTGACCACCTGCTACATAACTTTCGGCTGTACCCGTTTTTCCGCTAATGGATACCAAGGCACCATTTGAAAAGGCACGTCCAGTTGTCAATCCGCTAGTCCCATGAGCAACCTGATAAAAACCTTGGTGCAAGACACTCATATCGGAGTCGGATATATTGACCTTATTCATCTCTGTCGGTTGCAGTTGCTGAATCAAGTCGCCCAGTCCTCCCTTATCATTATTACCATAAATGCCTTCAACAATACGAGGAGCCACACGAACACCATCATTTGCAATAGTTGCTACATACTGAGCCAATTGCATTGGGGTGTAGTTATCAAACTGACCAAATGCATTGGTAATGTAATTAGCGAAATTATACTCTTTTGGTATAAAACCAGTTGACTCATTTGGAAGGTCAATGCCTGTTGAGGCTCCAAGACCATATTCAGCAAATGTCGAACGAAGTTTTCCCATAGCTGTTTCCAAATTGCTGGTTCCAACAAACATATTTGGTTGATAGGTCTGGCCCATGATTCCAAGAGCGGTTTGAACCACGTAAGCATTAGATGAATACTCCAAGGCTTCCACAGCTGTAATAGGAAAAGATCCATATGCCAATTTATACCAAGAATAAATTGGAGCTGAACCTTGGAAAACAATAGGCTGATCTGTTAAGGTTTGGTTTCCTGATAAAACACCATTTTCCCAACCTGAGCTGATGGTAGCGGCCTTAACAACCGAACCGGGTACAAAGACATTGGTCACAGTTCCCAAGGAATCCTGTGTTAACTCTCCCGTGTTCAGGTCATGTTTGATCCCTGACATGGATAACACAGCACCTGTTTTTGGATTTAGAGCAACTGCATACACACCCTCAGAATACTTGGCTCCACCATTTCCTAGCTCGGAATTGAAATAACTTTTCAGCAAAGCATCCACACTATCTTGGAAGGCCAAATCAATGGTCAGCTTGATATTGTTTCCCTTACTACCTTCCTCAATTGTATCCACGCTTTCCATATTGCCATATTTATCCAGATGGATTTCTTTTACCGAGCGTTTTCCTTGTAAGGTCTCTTCATATTGCTTTTCCAAATACGAGGTTCCAACACGGTCATTTAGAGAATAGCCTTTTTTAAGATAGGCTTCTGCTTCTTCCGCTGGGAGACCAGCTTTTTCACTGGATACACTCCCTACTATAGAAGAAAGGGAAGTTTCCAAAATCTTTCGATCCCAAGAAGTAGAAATACTAATGCCAGGCATCTCCTTTGAAATAGAGGCAATAACAGCCACCTGAGAATCATTTAGAGGATCTGTCGCAATGGTACCTGTCGCAAAATTTCCAACAGCATTTAACTGACTAAAAAGATAGATTTCTTTCTTTTCATCCTCTGTATAGTTTAGTTGACTTGTTGGGACACTATCGACCGCATTGCTATACAGTTCTGATTCGGATAGGCGATTGCCATCTGAATCCAAGCGTTTCTCACTTGGGAGAGCTTCCACTGTTTTTTTATAGATTTCAGGATCAGCCAAATAGTAATCAGCCAGCTGGCGTTCTGTCAAATTTGGCGAACTGATGCTCACATAAGTCAGTAACTTTTTAGCTATTTCTTTTAAGTCTGTAGCCGTCATTTTATTGCTACGCGTAAAGGAAACAACCTGTTTTAACGTATTTTCTACCAAAGGTTTTCCACTAGCATCATAGATTTCCCCACGGGCAGAACTGGTTGTGACCTTGGTCTGACTAGCTGAGGCTAGCTTTTTTTCGTAAAAATCCTTGTTCAAAACCTGCATATACAACAAACGACCAATAATGGTCATAAAGAGTAAAATGACGATTGAAAACAATAAATTAAGCCGAATCGGAATCGAATGGCTGTTAAATTTTCTCATACAAATCAGTCTCATTTCTAACTTAAAATCTTACTCTTAATTGTACCACAATTTGAGTAGAAAATTATGGAAAAGTAAGAAGCTTTTTTTCGTTTTTACAGTAAGATACGTTTTTATTTATCCATCCCTATATTATATGTTATAATGAATGTAAAAGTTCAATAATCTAGTCTTTTTCCAACACGACTCATTTAAAGGAGCCTTCCCTATGGACAAACCAGATATCGCAACTGTCATTGATTCACATTTTGAAGAAATGACAGACCTAGAGCAAGAAATCGCTCGCTATTTTTTGCAAGCTGAAACGATTACAGATGATTTATCTTCTCAACAAGTCACCCAAAAATTACATATTTCTCAAGCTGCTCTGACCCGCTTTGCTAAAAAGTGTGGCTTTACTGGCTACCGAGAATTTATTTTCCAATACCAACATCAGGCAGAAAATCAAGCCAACCAAGTCTCCAAGCACAGTCCACTGACCAAACGAGTCCTCAGAAGTTATAGCAACATGAGGGAACAAACACAAGACTTGATTGACGAAATCCAACTAGAACGAATTGCCCAGCTAATCGAAGATGCTGAGCGTGTCTACTTCTTCGGAACAGGGAGTTCTGGCCTCGTAGCTCGTGAAATGAAATTGCGCTTCATGCGTCTGGGTGTGGTCTGCGAGGCTTTGACCGATCAAGACGGCTTTGCTTGGACAACCAGCATTATGGACGAAAATTGTCTCGTACTTGGTTTCTCACTTTCTGGCACAACTCCCTCTATTTTAGACAGTTTATTAGATGCCAAGGAGATGGGGGCAAAGACTGTACTCTTTTCAAGTGTTCCCAATAAAGATAGTCAGGCCTACACAGAGACTGTTCTTGTAGCCACCCACAGCCAGTCTTCCTATATCCAACGAATATCCGCTCAACTTCCTATGCTCTTCTTTATCGATTTGATTTATGCCTACTTTTTGGAAATCAATCGCGAAAGCAAGGAAAAAATCTTTAATAGCTACTGGGAAAATAAAAAACTCAACGGCTATCGTAGACAAAAACGTGTCAGAAAATCCTAGTTTGGCTGAGCCAAACTAGGATTGTTTTGTCTTGAAATGATAGTAGGCACCCAACATACCTGCTGTATTTTGGTGATGGGCAAATTCTAATCTTGTTTTCTCAGCCAAACTTGGTACCAAAGCCTCTTTCAAGGCTGTGCGGATTTTCGGTTTGAGGATAGCCTCTTGCCCCATAATACCGCCACCGAGAATGACCACTTCTGGATTGGCAACGTAGCAAATATTTGCCAGACCTTTTCCTAGATAGTCTACCATGCGGTCAATACCAGCCATGCAGATTTTGTTGCCTTCTGTAGCTTCCTTAAAGATGCGTCGGCCATTCCACTGATCAACTGAATCTCCATGAGCTGCTGCTACATACTCCACCAAGGCTGTCGTAGAGGCTAAGTCTTGGAAAGCTCCATCCTGCATATGCATATAACCAACTTCACAGGATGAATTGCTAAATCCATGGAAAACTTTCCCATCCATAATCAAGCAACCACCGATACCTGTTCCAATGGTCAAGCAAAGTGTCACACTTGCTCCCTTGCCTGAACCAGATACTGCCTCAGCAAGACCTGCACAGTTGACATCATTTTCAATCTCGCAAGGAATCGAAAAGCTCGTCTCGATTTCCTTTTTGAACTGGGTTCCTGCGTAGTTAGGAATCTGAGGCCCAGCATAGAAAATCTCACCCTTGTCAGGATCCACCATTCCTGCAGAAGAAATAGCAACACCTGCTACTGGGTCTTTTTCTAAATAGCTGGCTACGATATCTTTGGTCTTTTGTAAAATATGAGAACCACCCTTATGAGCCTCAGTTGCTACTTCATGAGACTCCACAAGTTGTCCATCTGGGTCAATCAAACCATATTTGATATTAGTACCACCAATATCAATTGCAACGTAGTGTGTCATAAATACCTCCTTATAGATTAGAGGAAGCGCTCCTTGGTTTCACGAATCAAGGCTGCAGCTGCTTCTACAACTGGGCGATCTTCTTCGGTCACTGGTGTCAATGGTGAACGAACAGAACCAATGTTCAGACCTTCATTGATTTTCAAGACTTCCTTAATCACACCATACATATTTCCATGTGCAGCAGTGAGTTTACCAATGATAGCGTTGATAGCATACTGCAACTCACGCGCTGTTTCCAAGTCTTTATCCGCAATCAACTGATTGAGTTTCAAGAAGAGTTCTGGCATCGCACCATAAGTACCACCGATACCAGCCTTAGCACCCATGAGGCGTCCTCCTAGGAACTGCTCATCTGGACCATTAAAGACGATATGGTCTTCTCCACCAAGGCTAACAAAAGTTTGGATATCTTGAACTGGCATTGAAGAGTTTTTAACACCGATAACACGAGGATTTTTCAACATTTCTGTGTAAAGGCTTGGAGTCAAAGCAACCCCTGCCAATTGAGGAATGTTGTAGATGACATAGTCTGTGTTTGGTGCTGCAGCACTAATGTCATTCCAGTATTTAGCAACTGAGTATTCTGGCAAGCGGAAGTAAATTGGTGGAATCGTTGCAATGGCATCTACACCCAAACTTTCTGCATGGCGAGCAAGTTCCATACTATCCTTGGTATTGTTGCAAGCTACGTGAGCGATAATAGTCAATTTCCCTTTGGCTATTGCCATGACTTCTTCCAAGATTAACTTGCGGTCTTCAACACTTTGGTAGATACATTCACCAGAAGAACCATTGACATAAAGACCTTGAACACCTTTATCAATGAAGTATTGAACCAAAGCACGCGTACGTTCTGGACTCACTTCTCCTTGATCATCATAACATGCATAGAAGGCTGGAATGACACCTTCGTATTTTTTCAAATCTGACATAGATTTTCTCCTATTATTTTTATTTTCTGCTAAAGCAGATTCTTTCTTTACTTCTTTAGTATACACTTTACCAAAAAGGCTTTCAATATCTTGTAGACACTTAGATTTTAGTTTCTTGCTTATAGAATAGCGTTTGGAGCGTTTGAAAGTAGTTTCAGAAATAATTGCAATCCTTACTCATACTTTGCAAATAGCTTTTCCATCACTCCTACTTGTAAAAAAGCAAGAAGTCCAAAACCAAAGAGAATAAAAGCTGATCCTCCCAATAGAAGGGTAAAGGCTGATAGATATAGAATCATCAAAATCAAAAAGATAATTGCAATCATCAAGATAAACCAAGGAGCATTAAAACTAGCTAACATCAATCCTTCTTGAAGAATTTCTTTCCAAGATAGGTCATAACGTGCCGCGATAGGGTAACTAGCCAACATCACAATGGTAAGGAAAATCAAAATGCCTAGACAAATAGCTTTAACCAATTGGAAGGGCAGAGCTGTTTGACCCCAGAAAAGATAGAGATCTGAAAGAGTTAGAAATACAATTCCTAATTCTAACATCCCCAACTGAAAACCTAGTTTCAGATTTTGCCTGAAAACTCTTAGATAGGTTCTAAAAACTGGAACACGTCTGCTCTTCTTAACTTCGAACATGGTCTCGTAGAGGCTGATTTTAGCCACTCCAATCGTTACGATTGGCAAACAAGTTACTACAAAGAGAAGATTGACTGTTACAATATCTAAAACCTTCTCACTAATTCGCATTAGAAAATTATCTGTATCAAATGCAGCCTTGATAAGGCTTACTCCTTTTTGTGCCATGTTTGCTCCTCCATCATTTTTCTTTGTAAACTGTTTTCTTTTTTGTCAGTAAAGCTTTCATAAGTCCCTACCATGAACAAAGCTATTTTTTCTTTTTTCTTTTGGACTTTTTTCTATTTTTATCTATGGACATATAATCTATATATCCCGGACAGCGAAGCAACTAAAATACTACTCCAAGTATGCCTATCAAATCCATCTAGCCCTCCACGGACTATCATTGCAAGCACTGTCCAAGCTAACATATTCAATAAAAAAATACAAAGTGCTTTTAATAAAAAAATACAAAGTGCTTTCATTCTCTCGTTTTAAAAGTTTATACAACCATATACATCAACTAGATTCACAGCTATTTGTAAAATCCTTCCATAAATCTTGAGCAGTGATCCTACTCTTGCTCCCGCAGCCATAAAGACTCTGCTGAACTTCAATCCTGCCATACCCATAGCATTTCTGAATAAAGATACTGACAATAAGACCTTATTTACCTCAAAAAGATCAATTTCATGGTAGATTATGATCAAAGCTTTACAAAAAAACAGTTCATATTATTTTCAATCAATCAAAATTTTAAAAAGATATTTACGAACCTTCTCTTCCATACCTGCATAGCCAGTTGGCTGATGGGGCTCTCCTGGGAAGAAAATCGCAAAATTGTGATAACCCAACAAGAGTGGGTAGTGTTCATGACAATGAACAAAACCAATGTCACTCGCTTCGTCGAATGCTACTGCTTCATCTTTGATACGTGAACCGTAGCTCGAATATTCATGTCCTTCTACCAGCAAATGCAAGTCTGCATAGTTCTTGTGATGTTCAAACTGGTCATTTTCAGCTTTATTTAGGACATTTTCTTGAACAACTAGAAAGACTTTATCTCCGTCAATCTCATACTTACCTAGTTCGAAAGAATCCTTACGATGTTGGTAGAGATAGTCGATAGCCTTATCTAAATTGGGATGAATCCCTTTGTAAAAGGTGATGTTTTTCAAATCGTCAAAAATCATACTCTTTCCTTCGTTTCTGATAGTTAACTAAAAGCATTCTTAAATTGATAAGTGTCTGACAAAACTTCATAAAGTAACTGCATACCCTCCATTTTGTAGACACTTATAACTCTGTATTCTCTTATACTCAATGAAAATTGAAGAACAAACTAGGAAGCTAACCGCAAGCAATACTTAAGTATGGTAAGGTGACGCTGACGTAGTTTGAATTCGATTTTCGCAGAGTATTATCCTTTGACCGCTCCCATAGTAATCCCCTGAGTGAAGGATTTTTGGAAGACTAGGAAGACTGTGACGATTGGCACTGCTGCAAGAGCTGCACCTGCCATGATCAAACCATAGTTGGTTGCCATTTCGGCCTGCATAGTTGCAACCCCGAGTGAGATGGTCAAGTTTTGACGTGAAGTCAACATAACCAACTGCATGAAGTAGTCGTTCCAAGTATTGATGAAGGTAAAGATTGCAAGAGCTGCAAACCCTGGTTTTACAATTGGGAAGGCTACGCTCCAGAAAGTACGAATCTCACCACAACCATCGATTTTAGCTGATTCGAGCAACTCTGTAGGGATATTTTCACTGAATTGTTTCATGAGGAAAACCCCAAATGGCCATCCAATTAAAGGCAAGATAACTGCCCAAAGAGTGTCATGAATTCCCATGAAGTTGACGATACGTACCAATGGTACAAGGACAACTTGTTTTGGAAGCGCCATAGCAGCGATAAAGATGGCAAAGAGGATACGTTGACCATAGAAACGTTTTTTAGCCAATACATAACCTGCTAGAGATGAAGTTGCGCAGACTAAGAACATGGTTACCAATGAGATAAATACTGAGTTCCACATCCATTGCAAGGCAGGGTTCTGCACCATGAGTTGTTGGAAGTTTTCCATGGTTGGCATTTTAGGGAACCATTGTGGTGGAATAACGATTGTATCAGGTTGTGATTTGAATGCCCCTGTCAAAATCCAGTAGAATGGAAAGATGAACAGCACAGTCAACAAGAGCAAAATGATTGTTGAAATAACAGTAAAGGCTGTTAATGGTTTTTTTTCTGTAGATTGCATAGCTGTCTCCTTTCTTTAGTATTCTACGTCGTTTCCAAGTACTTTAAATTGAACAAAGCTTACGATCGCAATCATGACTGCCAAGAAGACACCAATTGTGTTGGCATAGCCGTATTCTGTCAATTGGAAGGCTTTTTCGTAAAGGTAGTACATCAAGGTACTTGTAGAGTAGTTTGGACCACCAGATGTCAAAAGCTGAATCAAGGCGAAACATTGGAATGAGTTGATTGTTGTGATGATTGCAATGTAAAGGGTTGTTGGAAGAAGGCTTGGCCATTTAATCTTCCAGAAAACTTGAAATTCAGTTGCACCGTCGACACGCGCCGCTTCAACTAATGAATTGTCAATATTCCCCATAGCAGCGATATAAAGGATAATGGGCTGACCAACTGAAGTTGTCAAAAGGATAATCATAATCGCCATCAAAGCCCAGTGTTTGTCTCCCAGCCAAGAAATGTTCTGGCTGATGATATGACTTGACTTGAGGACAAAGTTTAGAATCCCTGATAGTGGGTCATAGATCCATTTCCATACAACCGTTACGGCAACACTACCTGTTACAACAGGAAGGAAGAAGACGAAACGATAGAAAGAACGGGCAATGGCATTTTGATGATAAGTCTGAGATGCTACAAAGAGTGAGAATAGAACAACAACTGGTACAGATCCAATAACCAGAATCACGGTATTGATCAAAGACTTGGTAAAAACAGGGTCTTTAAACATACGGATATAGTTGTTTAAGCCTACAAACTCAAAGTTTGTCATAGAGTAGTTAAAGAAACTTGTAATGAATCCCATAATCATTGGAGCCAATACAAAGATGACAAAGAAGAATAATACTGGTGCTAGGAAAGCGTAGGAAATCACTGTTTCCCGCATACGAATTTTATTGACTTTCACAGTCGGCACCTCTCTTTCACTAATAGAATATTTTGGATTTTATTGAACTGTTTTAAAATCAAAATGAAATTTTTTAAGATTCGCTTATGTAAGAACTTCATTTTAATTTTGACCTGACAGTTTCTTACATTTTAAACAAAATCCCCCCTTTTCTTACACTATCTGTGTAGAGGGAAAAGGGGGGTATACACTCTTAGGTTCTTTAAAAAATTACTTTTTCATAGAATAACTAAGGACTATTGTTTCATAGCTTTTTTGATTGTTTCGTTCGCTTTTTCAGTGAAGGCTTTCAAAGCGTCCGCTGGTTTTTCGTCACCATTTGATACAGATTGCAACATTGGGAACCAAAGTGTTCTCATTTCAGCAAATCCATCAATAGTGTTGTAGTATGGTGAGTAGTATTGAGTCCAACCACTGATTGTTTCCATACGTTTGTCATCATAAAGTTTGCCAAATGAAGTACGAACTGGGAAGGCACCTGTACGAACTACGTCTTTAGGTCCCCATTCTTTGTCATCTGCGATAAATTGGATGAATTTCTTAGATGCAGCGACTTTCTTGTCATCTTTGTTGTTGAATACTGCAAATCCGTTTACAAGGTATTCAAGAGCTGGTTTACCTTCGTCTGATGGGAATGGTACTTCTACCACTTCTACCTTACTTGCTTCTAAAAGTTTAGCTTGGATACCATTTTGAGCTGGTGCCCAAAGGATTGTGTAAGATGTTTGACCGTTGGCAAAGTTTTGGATATCTGCCCCACCGTCAAATTGTGAACCATTATTGAGCAAATTGTCTTTAATCCAGCCAGTTGCTTTTTCAAGACCTTTGACGAATTTAGGATCATCAGTTGTATATTTGCTAACTTTTTCATCTGTTACAGAACCACTATAAAGGTTAGAGATAAAGGCACGTGTTCCTTGGTCTCCCCCTTGACCAGAACTGAACAATGAACCTGGTGTGTAACCCTTGTCTTTGAGTGCTTTCAATACTTTTTCAAAATCATCAGTTGTCCAACCTTCTTTTACAAGGTTTGCCACTCCAGCATCTTCTAGCATTTTCTTGTTCATTGCCATGTAGAATGGAGCTGAACTAATTGGATACATGTAAGCCTTGTCTCCAGCTTTACTTGCTTGTACGATGTTTTCATTGTTGACATCTTTAACAAATTCATCTGTGAAGAGGTCGTTCAACTCAGCCAATTTGCCGTTTTTACCGTATTGGATGATACGTCCCGGTGCATCAAAGAGTACGTCTGGAGCTGTTCCTGCTTCGATAGCTGTTGTGATTTTTTCAGGACCTGACTTGAAGTCAATAGTTTCCAATTTCACTTTTACATCTGGATTGGCTTTTTCAAACGCTTCGATGATTGATTTTTCATAAGTTCCAACACCGTCACCAGTTTTTTCTTGGGTAAATACTGGGAATGCCCACCAAGTGATTTCTGTTTTGGCACCGTCACCACCTGATTTGCCAGCTTCTTTACTTCCGCCAGAATTGCCACAAGCAGCAAGACCAAGAACCGCAGCACTCGCAAGTACTGTACAAGCTAATTTTCTAAATTTCATTTGTATTCTCCTATTTTATAAGCGTATCCAACTTGGATAATGAGTTCTTTATTTCTTGTATGCGATTTCATTTCATCCTACTCATTCCACCACTCTCCTCTTTTTAAGATTGTGTTATTTAAGACCAGCAACGAAGCGTTCTGTAATCTCTTTTGGTCTAGTAATAGCGCCACCAACAACGATGCCTCGCACTCCGTATTCAAGGATTTGTTTGGCTTGTTCTGGTGTATGAATTTTCCCTTCTGCAATGACATCTACACCGGCATCGCAGAGTTTTTTGATGAGTTCAAAATCTGGACCGTCCACTTTTGGACTGTAAGATGTGTAGCCTGATAAGGTTGTTCCGACAAAGTCAATTCCTGCTTCGACCGCTGCCAATCCTTCTTCAAAAGTACTGGTGTCTGCCATCAAAAGCTGATGAGGATATTTCTCCTTGACCTGACGAATGAACTCTTGAATTTCCAAACCATCGTAGCGTTCACGCTTGGTACAATCCAGAGCAATCACTTCGATGTCCAGTTCTGCCAATTCATCAACTTCTTTCATGGTAGCCGTGATGAAGGGTTCTTGCGGCGGATAATCTCGTTTGATTATCCCAATAATCGGAAGTTTAGTGACTTCCTTGATTTCCTTGATATCGCGAACACTATTGGCTCGGATACCGACTGCTCCACCTTGCTCAGCCGCTTTGACCAGCAAGGGAATCACCCCTCCCGCTTCTGTATAAAGCGGTTCATGAGGAAGAGCCTGACAAGAAACGATGATTCCATCTTTGATTTGTGCAATCAAGGCTTCTTTGCTAATCTGTGGCATCCTCTTTCCTCCTTTTCTTTTTTCTTTGTTTCTATGAGATTATTATACCTTAAAATTAAAACGCTTTCAAGAGTTTGTAGTAGAATAGATTTCAGTTTCAAAAACTAGCCAAGTCAAACAGCTCCTCTAAAAGTACTTTCAGAGGAGCTACTCGACCTATAATAGGAGAATACCAAAATTTAGTTTGCAATTTCTGACAATTTTACTTTGCGATCTTCAAACATAGATTGGGTACAAGCATCTGCAGTAGCAATTGCTTCTAGTGCAGCTTCACCTGTCAATAGTTTTGCAAATTCTTCTGATATTGGTGCTCCTTGCATAATCTCATGCAGATAGCGCATTTCTTTATCAATGACAGATGACAACCATAATGGAGTACGTTTACCTGGTTTACCATAAGCAATTGCTCCATCCATCTCTGTACTATGATAGATACGAGTACGGTCATCATCTTCTTCTTGCGATTCATGAATCAAGAAATAACTTTCTTGTCCATCTAGCTTAAGAGTTCCTTTACAGTTGAATAAGTCTAAGCGGATAGCACCTTTTGTCCCTTGAATCAAGACATAATGTTCACCCCAACGATAAGCTGAACCCCATTCTAACAAGGCAAAACGTTTATTAGAAAATTCCATATTGACAAAAATCATATCATCTTCATCACCGAAATGTTCACCTTCATGGGCTACATTTCCACCTGTCATGGTTACAGTTTCAGGCATGCCACCCATAAGGAATTGAACACAATCCAACTCATGGATGTGGTGATACAAGTGACCACCTGATTTTTCACGGATTTTTTTCCATGATACTGATGGTTGTTGTTCTTCCCAACCATTACGAGCTGTGTGACAATATAGAACGTCTCCAATCACTCCTTGAGTAATGAGTTCTTTTGCATGATGGACACCATTAAAGAAGTTCATAATATGTCCTGCCATAAAGGTTACATTGTTTTCTTTACAAGCATCAACCATCTCGCGACAATCTTGATAAGAGAGCGCAATTGGTTTTTCACAGAAAACATTTTTGCCATGTTGTGCAGCCTTAATAACTGGTTCTTTATGAAGATTATTTGGAGTTGCGACGATGACACAATCTACTTCATCGCTAGAAACCAACTCATCTAAGGAATTTGCTACTTTTGCTCCCAATTCTTCTGCAATTGCCTCTGCATTATCTGGATCATAGAGGAGAGTAATCTCTGCTCCATCATTCTTTTGCATATAACGAGCTAACTCAGCTCCAAAATACCCTGTTCCAACAACACCGTATTTAACCATGTTTTTTCTCCTTTATTATTCAATAAACTTTCTAATTTTAACTTATACTTCTCTTCAAACCACGTCAGCATCGCTTCATATACAACCTCAAAAACCGTTTTTTGAGCAGCTTGCGGCTAGTTTCCTAGTTTGACCTTTGATTTTCATTGAGTATTACTTCACAGAACCTTCTGATAATCCGCTTGCAATCTTATTTTGAATGATAGAGAAGAAAATGATTGATGGAAGAACCACAATAACAGATGCCGCCATCATATCTCCCCAGTCTAGGATTTCTGAACCATTCAGCGAACGAAGGGCTACTGCTACTGTCATCTTTCCTGTATTGTTAATCAAAATCAAGGCATACAAGAATTCATTCCAAGTATTGATAAATGTATAAATAGCTGTTGCTACAATACCTGGTGCCACAATTGGTAGTACAATTTTGTAAAAAGTCACAAACTTATTAGCGCCATCAATTCGAGCTGCTTCTTCAATTCCAATCGGAACTGTTTGGAAAAATCCAACTAAAAGCCAAACCGCATATGGAACACTAAAAGATAGATAAACCATCATCAAGCCAAATAAACTATTTGTTAATCCAACTTTAGCAATGGCAATTGAATAGGGAATTGCTAACAAAATTGGTGGGAAAATGTAGGTAATGACGAGTAGTCTCGACATGATTGCTCCCAATTTAGGGAAGAATCGAACAATACCATAGGCTGCCATAGCAGAAATAATAATCGCAATAAGGGTTGTAGCTAAGGCAATGATTAAACTGTTTCGAATGTTATCAATGAAGTGCAAATCGTTGATAACATGAGTGAAATAATCTAATGTAAATTGTTCAGGCCAAAATCGTGTTGGATACTGAGTTAATTCCCCTTTACCCTTGACAGAAGATATGATAATCCATACCAATGGGAAAATTGCAACAATGGTCGCACCAATCAAGAGTACATGTGAGAGAATATCTAAATAAATACCGGATTTCTTCTTCATTATTTTCTACCCTCCTTTTCCCACTTACTGATGATAGCAAAGTAGATAAAGCAAATCGCCATCAAGAAGATAAAGAGCAACACTGTAACTGCTGAAGCACGACCCAACAATTTAGTTCCCCAACCCAGGTTGTAAGCAAAAATTGGAAGCGTCGTTGTCGCATTAGCTGGTCCACCACCAGTAATTAGGTAGATAATGTCAAAGTTATTAAAGATCCATACAGTTCTCAAAACAACTAGAAGCCCTACAACCACTTTAATATGTGGAAAGACGATAAATTTGAACACCTGCCAACTTGAAGCACCATCTATCTTAGCAGCCTCAAATTGTTCTTCTGGTACTGTTTGCAAAGCTGAGAGCACATTAACCATAATCATCGGTGCTCCAAACCAAATGTTGATAAACACCAAACATAGGAATGCCCATGTACTATCTGTCAAAAATGCAGGCGTATGTTCCATTAAACCTAATTTTACGATTAGATTAGGTAAGTAGCCATAAACCCCATTTAGAATCCACTGCCAAGAAAAGGCAATAACGATGGTAGGAAATGCCCAAGGAACAATCAATAAGGTCCTATATAATTTCTTGAAGTGACGTACTCTGTGAAGAGCTAAAGCCAATACAAACCCTACTAAAACTTGACCAACTAATGAGAAAACGGTCCACTTAATTGAATTAAAGAACGCATTAAAGAAGTTGGGATCTGATAGCACAGCTTTATAGTTAGCCAAACCAACAAATTTGTAATTGGGCATAATCAAATGCTTATTGGTAAAGCTATAAAAAATACTCGAGAAAAACGGATAAACAAAGAGTAATCCTACGATAATCATAGCTGGCAAAACAAATATCCAGCGAGTTAAATTACGTTCTTTAACCATTCTCCTTCTCCCTTCTTTTACAAGATTGGGCTAGGGCTTTTCAGCTCACTAGCTCACCTATTTTCTAGTCTTTTACATCTACTGAACAGCCTCAAATAAATCGTTTAATTGTTTTTCTGCTTCTTTTGCAGCTTTCATAGGATCTGTTCCATTTGTAATGATATCTTGGAACATTTGTTCAATAATGTGTTGGTTAGTCAACATACCAGCTTGTACACTTGGTCCATTTTCATAACCAATAGCAGTACCTTTTTTAACAGCTTCAGTAATTACTTCTTCAGCATGTTTAAACTTCTTACGAGTTTCATTTTCTTTATAGGCTGCAGAATCGCTAATCCCCTTAATAGTTGGCAACATACCTACTGGAGTTGAATCAAGGAATTTAATGTAGTCTTCTTCATTATAAAGTGATTCTAAGAATGCTTTAGCAACTTCTGGATGTTTTGAATTTTTCCAAACAACCATTGGAATGTTTGAGGTTTCAATTCCTTGGTCTTTATCAGACTCTTTGATTTTTGGAATAGGATAAGCATCAATCGAATCAATCAATTGAGGACTGTTGGCATTGATGCCTCCGATATGGAAGCCAGAGTTAAAGTCAAATGCTGTTTTTCCTTGATAGAACAAGGTAGCTTGTTGAAGGACATTAAAGTTCAAAGAATCTTGAGGTGAGATTTCTTTATACATTTTAACCCAGTATTTAATACCATCTTGAGCAAGTTGGCTTGTCAAATCTGCTTTAAGATCTTTTGTCAAGAGACTTCCACCACCACTACGTACGTAGAAGTTCAAGAAACGTGTTGCCATTAAGTCATTTGTTCCAAACGGAACAGACAAGCCATAAACTCCAGCTTCTTTCAATTTTTTAGAAGCTTCATAGAGCTGGTCCCAAGTTTTAGGTACTTCAATATTATGTTCTTTTAACAAATCTGTTCTAACCCACATAACTTGTGCATGTGAATAAAGAGGAACAGAGTAGTAATCATCTCCGATTTTTGCTTCATTTAAGGCAGTTTCGTTAAATTTATCCTGTCCAATACGCTTGATAGAATCATTTAGCGGAACCAAAGCATCTGAGTTGACCATTTCCATTACTTGGTTAGGAAGAGCTGTACTGATATCTGGCACATTCCCATTTGCTAAACCTGTAGTCCATTTAGTATAGAAGTCATTCCAAGAGAATGTTTCAATCTTGATTTTTGTTTTTGGATGCTTTTGCATGAAAGCATCTGCTGATTTTTGAATACTTTCTAAACGTGGTCCTTGAGTAAAGGAGTGCCACATTGTAATCTCACCAGATAATTCTGTCGGTGGTTCAGTGTCAGCTGTAGTTTCTTTCTTTCCTGAACAAGCTACCAAGGCAACGGCTGCTAGCGCAATTCCGGCTAGACATAAAAACTTTCTCATTTTTTTCATGGTTCTTCCCTTTCTACATTAAGAAATCGCAACTTTAAAGACAACTTTTTTCACAGGTTCATCATTTATACGAACCTTGGGTTGATGTAAATCTTCTGGAAAAGTGATGAGGCATTCGCCAGCTCTCAAATGAACCAACTGTTCCACTTCCCCTGTGTATAATTCAATATCTTTCTCATCATCATACTTTTGGGTAACGCTTACATTTTCCGGCGACGTAACAGCCATGGCTTCTTCGTTTTCCAAAACTAAATGAATATCCAAATATTTTTGGTGAGTTTCAAAGAAGGCTCCTGCTTGACCGTCTGCTAGATAAGTAAAGCAATTCCCAAACAATCGATCTCCATCGATAGCAATCGGACCTTCTGTTAAATTTTCTAGTCCTATTTTTTCTAAAAAATCTATCAATGTTGCAAAATGTGGATTTACTCCCACATAAGTTCCTAAACGACTAATTTTTGTAATAATCATCTCTTCTAACCTCCTTTCTCAATCTATTTTTCCTATCCAAGTTCCCCATTCTTCTGTCTAGCATTTTCTACTAGAAGGACATAAAAACACAACACTCTCTAGCCTATACTCTTTGAAAATCTCTTCAAACCACAGTCGCTTCGCTTTAGATTATATACGTCAGTCTTATCTACAACCTCAAAGCGGTGTTTTGGCAACCTGCTGCTAGCTTGCTAGTCTCTTCTTTAATTTTCATTAAGTATCTCCTCAATCTTCACAAGGAGGTCTGATTTTTCTAGCGACAAACAGAATAAATAAGTTAGTTCAATGAATTACTTTATTTATCTTCCTCATAGATGAAATCGGTATTCATAAAGGAAGTCGCTATTCATTTTTTTGCAAAAGACACTAGTATGAATCTATTTGGGGAATTGAATTTATAAGCTGCTCACTTATACTCTTCGAAAATCTCTTCAAACTGCGTCAACGTCGCCTTGTCGTATATATGTGACTGACTTCGTCAGTCTTATCTACAACCTCAAAACAGTGTTTTGAGCTGACTTCGTCAGTTCTATCCACAACCTCAAAACGTTGTTTTGAGCAACCTGCGGCTAGTTTCCTAGTTTGCTCTTTGATTTTCATTGAGTATTAGTTTTTCTAAAATAATTCTAATCTATTATTCTAGCACTAATAGACTCTTTGGCTAAATCTCCTTTCTACATCTCGTTTCACCAAGAACTTTTTAAGAGAGAAATACTCTAAAATAGTTTTGTTACCGTTTTCAATTAGAGTATACTTTTTTTTTTTAGTATTTCAAGTCTTTTTCTAATTTGGAATTTAGTTTCAAATCTTTTTAACTATAGAAACCATATTAAAAGTACTTTCAAAAATAAGTAGGTTTCTTGCAAGACCTGTTTCGAGTGGACAAGATAAGAAAAAGAAAAAAGAAGAAAGCAGGTAAAAGTCAATTTTAGGAGAAAACAAGATAAATAACCTCGTAATCTAACAACATAATATGAAAACTGAACAAATTGATTGGCAAATTCAAACCAATTTCTAACAATGATTTAAGAATTGTAGTGTCCTAATATAGATTCAATGCACTATAAAACGCATAGTATCAAGCTTGTTCAACATCTGATACTATGCGTGTTTGTGATTTTTAAGATTTTATACCTAGAGTTTTTTAATTCCAAGAATGCCATCTTAACCAGATGGTTTTCTTGTCTATTATTGCTGATCTTACAACAACGCCTCAAACTCAGATACTGACATACCCAACTGCTGACTGGCAACCTCGGAAGTCAGAAGTCCTTGGCGAACCATATCCAGAAAGGCAAAAAGTTTTCCACGTTCAAGTCCTTCTGCCCGACCTCTCTCCAACCCTTTTTCTTCAGCTTGTTCCAAGGCATAGTCCTGTGCTAACAAGGCTTGTTCTTCGCGCATACGTAGTTGACTAAACATTTTCCTGTCCTCCTCGGACCAGCTCTTGTAGTCCAGCAGTTGATCTGCTTGGCTGATGGCTCGCTCGGGGCGCTGGGTAAAGGGTTTGTTGCCGAAAAACTCCAACCACGGTTTGCGAATGCTATCTTTGCTGGTTTCTCTGTATTTTCTTAATTCCAAGAACGCCATCTTGACTAGATGGTTTGCTTGACCGTTATTTGTGATGGTTAAGACCTCACCTGTCGTATCCTCGCGCATGCTAAAGCTATGAAAAGCTA